>JAGGTZ010000158.1 GCA_021158805.1 Thermoproteota archaeon
CTTCCCTGCTGCCTGTATACCCTACCATAGGAGCCATCTTCATCAAATGTAAAGATAACCTCTTTAGGTTCGTCCATAAGCAGGGAGCGAGCCACTCTTCCTATGAAGTAGGAAGCACCTGTATGCGAGCTAGAGGGTCCTCTTATAACGGGACCAATTACATGGTTAAATATGCTTAACATGTAGAATCCCCCTACATGAATATTCTCGAACTGATTACCTCCCATATCATAGTAGTTATAAGTTATCGGTTCTATCATTGCCAGAAGGGATTTTCTTTAAAGAGATCTTTCCATACAATAGGTCCCTAAACCAATTCTTTAGCGTAATCCCCAATCCTGGCTTATCAGTAGGGTATCTCGATCCGTTTCTGAAGTATTCAAGTGGGTTCTCCTCAGTTATCTGGACATCTATTACTAAGAGATCGCTGTCCAGGTCTGCATTTATGACAGAGCTATCGGAGGCGACGAAGTTTATTGCAGCAGATATGGCTACAAAGGTCTCCTCATTACACCCGACCATCAGCTTCAGGCCGTACTCTCTAGATATATCAGCAATTTTCCTAGCGTAGTAGACTCCTCCAGCCTTCTGAAGCTTTATATTTATACCAGAGGCACTCCCCGTCTCAGCGATTCTTCTTACGTCCTCTAAGGTGGCTGCACTCTCATCAGCGAAAACTGGTATTGGGGAATTATCGGAGACATATTTGAGTAAATCCAGCTCTCCCTTAGGCACTGGCTCCTCTACTAAGATGACACGCTTTCCTGCAATCCCATATATCTCTTCTAACGTCTTAACAGCTTCCTTGGGGTCCTTATATCCTTGATTTGCGTCAAGAGTTATCTCTCCAGGAAACACATCTATGACGGCACTAACTCTCTGGAAATCACTCTCAGGATCACCGGATAGCTTCAGCTTTATACGCCTCAGACCATTCTTCTCGAACCTCTCCATATACTTTCTTGCGCTTTCCTTCGTCTCCTCGATGGATCTTAGGCCTATAGTCAAGGTGGTAGGTACTATATTCGGGGAGGATGATCCTAGCATCTTATAGATGGGCTTGTCCTCTAGCTTCCCCAATATGTCATAAATCGCTATATCTATCGCATTTCTAGCGGTTTGGCTCGGAAATAGCTCTCTTTCGACCTTATCCAATATTCCATGGATATTTTCTATGTCGACCTGAGCACCTACTAGGTATTTTGATGCCTTCTCCAGAAAGATAAGTGACTCCTCCTGACTATCTCCCGTTATTGGCTTATCCGGACATCCTTCCCCATAACCTTCAATGCCCTCATCAGTCTTGATGACAACGAAGCTTCCATGAGAGTGCGTATACGTCTTAAAAGAAATAGAGAAGGGTTCTGCCAGCAAGATATCCATCTTGTAGGGAATTACCTCAGTTATAGTGACCAACTCAATCCCTCTCGCATATAACCCCGTATAGCTCCGGCCTTCTATCTCTGAGAAGTTTTGTGGCCCATCTATACTCGAAAACATTCTTTGTATCAATTTCAGCTATTATTAAGTCCTCCTCATCCTCTTTAGCTCTTGCTAATATCCTTCCAAACGGGTCAATTATCAGGCTACCTCCGAAGGACACTTCCTCCATGGTCTTGCCCTGAAAATCGAACACTTCCTTTCCAACCTTGTTAGCAGCAACTATATAGAATCCATTAACATATGCCATTGCGGTTAGCAGGTTATACCACATGTAAGCGAACTCCTTAGGTGAGGCGCTAGAGAAAGTCGCTATTTCAGCTCCTTTAAGGGCAAGGACTCTCCAAGTTTCGGGGAAATCGCTATCTTGACAGATTAACATACCTATCCTTCCTATATCCGTGTTGAACACCTCGATCCTATTCCCCCTCCTGAAGATCTCTGGTTCCTCACTTACGATATCCCAATGCAGATACAGGGCTAGATGAGATTTCCTGTAAACTCCATGTACTTTCCCATCTGGCCCAATCAAGGCGACAGCATTGTAAAGGATCCCTGGAAGCTCGCCCTTTTCCGGAAGACCAACAACGACGTACATCCCATATTCCTTGGCCTTCTTAGATACCTCCTCGGTAGAGGGACCGGGGATAGGTTCAGCTAGCTCCTTGAACATTTCTCCACAATTAAAGCCAGTTAAAGTTAATTCTGGGAAAACTACTAGCTTTACTTCTTTTTCTGAGAGTGTATCAAGGGCTCCTAAGACCTTCTCGAGGTTTTCCTTCTTTTCACCCAATTTAGAGTCTATCTGGACAGCTGCTACCTTATATTTCATGAGACCACCTCTCCTAACAATGCATTAACCGGATGTGAGCAGGTAATCCTTAATTCTGTTACCTTCTATGTCTATCAGTACTCCTCTAAGTATTCCCTCACCATATTCGCTTCCTGGGTTTATGCAGAGGGTTCTCCCTATTTTTATGGCTCCTCTTGACTCATGTATATGCCCATGTAACCCTAACATCGGCTGATATTTCTTTATGGCATCTCTCACAGCAGTGGATCCTACGGGGACCATCATAGGTCCGCCACCTGGAGAGAGGACTGGTTTAAGGTTATCGTCAAGCTTCGGCGCGATGTCTAGGCCCGATCCGTAGGGAGGGACATGTATAGTGAAAATAGATTTCTCTAAATTCTCTATCTTAGATGCAAGCTCTTCTATCTTCTTAGCTAACTTCTCCTCAGGTACATCCCTTGGACATCTCCAAGGTGTGATATTGGAGTTCCCTATTCCCAACATTTCATGTTCTTCATCTATCATGACGACTTTACCATCCGGGTTGATTACGAAATCTGAGGAGTCTAGGACCTCGTCTATTTCATACCTATCATCGTTACCCGGCATTATAAAGACCTTGACCTTGCCTCGAAGATCTTTTAGCTTTTCTTCAGCTAGTTCGACCCATCTCCTAAGAGTATCTACCTCTAGCTCAACTAAGACCTCCTCCATCTTCTTTGGATCGCTGGTCAAAGCAGACCATTCATCCTCGGTAGTCACATAAGGGTAGTATCCCACTCCCCTTATCCTCGACAGTAAGTCTTCTAGCTTAGACTCGCTAACTTCATGCTTTTCACCTAGGAAATCAGCTCTGTACTTGCCCGAAGAATCTCTAAAGACTGGTATCACAACCTTACCTGTTATATCTCCTCCTATTATCAGTACATCGGCCTTGTAAAACTTGGGGGTATTCAAGAACTTAAGAAAACATCTCTCAGACCCATGTAGATCGCTAGTAAAAAAAATTCGGGTTTTGGGCATAAAAAACACCCCTTAAACAGGCGGGACTTCCTTGAAGGAATACTCTAGTGGTATCCCAGTCTTCTTGCGGTATACGTAAGCTATCGCGAATATTATCAAGGCCACTGGGTACACGAGCATGTTCAGGAAGAGCGCATTGGGATCCATTATCCCTCCTAGGGTGGGTGTAAGTGTGGCATAGACTACGAAGGCGGAGATTATGGTCGTAAGTAATCCGAGTATAGATATTACAGGAATACCTCCTATCTTGGATCTCACTATCTTCGGTGATGCCTCATATATGTCCTTCCTCTTATAAGGGAATATTATTGCTGTAATACCAGTCACCACATATCCTATGAATATTATTGTCGTTATATACAGTACGAACTGGAACACTGTGGTGTAAAGCCAGAGCGCCTGGAAGATCATCGCTAATATGATCACAAGTATAGTAGTGACATAGGGGGAACCATATTTCTCATCGACCTTTGAAAGGGACGTAGGTACCACTCTGTCGAATGCCCAAGCGAATATGTTCCTCGTGATTAGGAATATGTAGGCGAAGCCAGCTAAAAGCGGAGTTATTGCAACTCCAATATTAGCTAAAGCCAATATCACTGGGTTAGAGGTCGCATATACCAGTAAGGTGTGTGGGAATGGCTCTGGGAATGGGAGAGTATAAGCCTTACTTCCAGTCTCGGCTAAGTAGGATATTCCGCCTACGAACTCCCCTCCCATGACGGAGAAGGTGACCTGGTAGACTACAAACATCAGTAGAGCGAATATGATTAACGCTCCGGTCATCGAAATCAATTGAGACTTCTGGGCTTCCTTGACCTCCCCACCTATGTAGGATGAGAAGACGTATCCTATCAGGTTAAGGAATGTATATACTATCCCTAGCATTGTTGCTGCCCAAAGGAAGGTAGAGGGATAGCCTTCCTTTACGGCTGCTTTTATCACTTCATCATATTTCATGCCGGACATCGAGTTGAAGTTCGAGATGAAGGTCTGTGTTCCGGCCGAGAGCAATCCTACAAGGTAGGCAAGAGCTCCAAGGATGGTTATCGTAAAGAGAACCCACTTTATCTTCATTATGGTCCTCGGCCTTCTAGTTAAAGCCAGTCCTATAAGTATAAAGTAGACAAGGCCGACTACCGTCACGAACTCAGGTGAAGAAACTGTGTTCGCAAGAGAGGCTAGACCAGGATCTCCATAAACGATGCTGAGGCTTTGGAGCAGTGGCGCTATACCATATTGAAGTGCCCAAGAGGGTTCTATTCCTATAGCTACTAATAGGACAAATACCAAGGAGAAATTGATCATGAAGCCAAGTGCTGGGTGAAGGACCCTACTTATCCAGACATAATCCCCGCCTGAACGTGGCATAGCTATTGAGAATAAGGCATATGTCAGCGCTAGGGGGAGGCCTAACGGTATTGCAATTAAGGCCGTCAATGGTAGGTTAGCTCCGGGGTAAAGGGCTAAACCCCAAGTAGTGTAGATAAGGACGAATAACACTCCCATGCTTGCCATGTTGTACATTAATGCGTCCCAGCCAGAGATCTCTCTTATAAGACCAGAGGCACGTCTGACGTACGCACCCCCTTCTTCCTTACTCAATCATATCACCTCTGGGGGTTTGAGGTCGCTACGAGGTCTATAATAAGAGCTTTTCGTATAGATTTCCTGATAAAAAGTAAGCTGGTATCACGCCGTGTCAGCTAATGCAATTATCTCGATCAATCCGCTAATACTTTAGCTCACTGACCTATCATCGGATACAGTTAAATTTATTCATGGATCGACAAGACAAATTCCTCAATTAGCCTATTTAATTCACTAGATCTCCCGTAAAGGACCATATGGCCTGAATTTTCCAGTATGATCAGTTTGGAATGAGGGATTAGCTCATGTATTCTTCTAGATTCCTCCGGAGGGGTTACTCGATCATCCCTACCTACTAAAATGAGTGTAGGACAACTTATCTTCTTTAAGACCTCCTCAGCGTTATTGCCACAGTAGTACTTCCCATACTGGAAGACGTAGCTTGGTAATCCCTCTATATAGTCACGATTATCCTCCATGAAGTCTTCAAAAACCTCGTAAGGGGTGGAGGGGCTGAAGAAGAGGTCCCTGTATAGTCTCCTAGTTAAGGGATTATCTGTATAGAGTAACCACTTCCATAGCCATGGAGGGGTGTTCCAGAGGATCTTATCCATTAAGGATGCTTTCACATCGACTATTGAACCAATAAGCACCAGACCCTTAACCTCATGCTCACCAGCGTACCATTCCGCTACCAGCCCACCAAAGCTATGTCCAATAAGGATCGAGTCCCTTTCATCTATCCCCAAGGTCCCCAAGAGCTCTCTTAAATCCTCAATGTAGTCTTGGAAGGATACAATTCGTGGCTTATCAGAAGCACCAAAACCTCTCTGATCATACGCTACTACAGAATATCTTCCCTCAAAATATCTCAGTAGGTACTTCCAGTTACTTATCTGACCAGGATATCCATGAATGAAAACAAGTACGGGTCCTGTTGCTTCTAATTGGTGATATACCCTGAGTTTAATACCGTTAACCTCTATGAACGTTAAATCCCCTGCCTCATATCTACCAGCACCTTCTAGTTGGATTCAATAAAAAATCTAAGGTAATACCCGACTTACTCTAAAAGGATAATTCTTTCGTTTAGGGCAACTTGACTAGGATTACTACGAAGAGCTATACCGAAACATCTCATAGAGAGATTGTATCATGAGTATTGCCTTCTAGCTTCAGTGATTTTACTTATAGCAATGCTAGTAACACCTGTCCCTCCTATTGGCCATGGCTAGCAATGGGACGGTACCCTTCGCCTCAACCCTTAGGATATCGGTACACTTAACTTTAATAGGTAGGTCTAATTGGTGCAGCGGTGAATTTCTTGGGCTATAGACATAGGAGAGGATGGAGAGGAAACAAGGGTAGAGGAATTAGGAGGAGGTTGAGAGGGAATGGAATAGCCGGCTTCTATCGCTGGTCTGCAATTCCTCGGATAAACCCCTTGGCAGGGAACCCTGTCCCCTATACTCAGCAAGCTTATCCTCAGGAAGTGAGAGGAGACTTGGTTAATGAGATATACTCTCTCCTACCAAAGATAGACTGTGGTGCCTGTGGCTTCCCCACATGTAGGGACTGTGCTGAAGCTATTGCCTCCGGAAGAGCTTCCCCCGATGCCTGTAGGGTAGTAGGAAGTAAGGTAGCACCCAAGATCCAGAGGATCATAATGAGTATGTAGTACAAGAGGTCAGTGCAATAATGAGTTAGACTTTGGCCTATTCACTATCTCTAATAGCTTTAGCGCTATGTTATCAATCCCTTCGGATATTTACTCCCGAAAAGATATAGGGAAACATTGCGCGTGTTAATGGTTGAAAAGAATGGACTCCAGCGGAACTATCCTTAAGCTTCTCCAAATCATATTGCTAGGGACTCCTACATCAATACAGGGCTCTTACGATATTCTGGAAAAGCTGGATTTGATCTTTAACCTTAGAGAGATTTTTGGTGAATTAATCCATGGGCGTAGCCACAAGAGCTTCTCTCCTGTCTCAACATATTTAGGGATTTGCCTAAAGAACTAGATATGACTAGAGGCTGTATCCCTGAGAACGTACCATGTCCTCGTGAGCAGATCTCGATGATGTCAGAGAATGAGCTGACAAGAAGAGATAGATGTACCGAACTACCTCCTTTCCCTCATCTTGATCATCTGTCGATTGCCTAACTCCTCTCGCTCAGGTAAGCTAAGGACTTTCCTCAAATGTTCCAAATCGAACCATGTTCCTGCGCATCCATTCCTCAGAAGCGGAACGGCCTGTGCAGCTATACCA
>JAGGTZ010000142.1 GCA_021158805.1 Thermoproteota archaeon
CTTCAAGAGGTATTTCATCTTTCATATGATTTAAGTTCTTGTTACAATCTAAAAAGTGATCTCAATCTATCTCCAATCCTCCATAATAGCTTCCTCATGTTAGTTAGATGAGAGGATAGCCAGTCCTTGATTGGTCTGTCAAATTTTATAACTACTACGCAATAGGGTTAATACTTTTTCCTCATAAAAGTACATTACTGTTAATAGGAGAGGCTCTAGTTGGTGAGGGTAGCGAGATTGCTTATATTGGTCTAATCATTGAGGATAAGGATGGACCTTTTGGAAATACTTCCAGTGTTTCCCTAGCTTCACCGAGACAGGGATCTACATCCTTCTTGCAGTTCTCGAGCAAAGCCTCTAGCCCAAACTATCTAAGCTGATAGTAAGCAAGGCGACGATAAAGAACGCATCTCAGTTAGAATTAATATTCAGCTCAGCGGCAGTCGCTAAAGCCGTTGCTTATTCCTTAGCTAGGGGAATAATACCGGAGAACCTCGCGGGATATAGTCATGGTAGTCTCGATATTCATCTACTGGAAAGTCAAAGGTAAGGAGAAGATCTATAAATATAACTACGAAGCCACGAAATTGGCGATAAAAAGAGCATTCTCGAGAGAACCTTCAGTAGGTGAAGTTTTAGGAAGATGAGGTGAAGTATCTTTCATATAATTTCCTTTTATTCATTTTTCAATTTTAATTATCTAGAAATTCGCGTTATTTCAAAACATTTTATGCCTGTAATTAGTGACACGAAGTATAATTATTGTGTTACTTATTTAAGAATATTAGATCTGCCTAGGATAATTAAATAAAACGAAATATTTAAATGATTCAAGAACTCTATACCTTAGACCGCTATGTCTGATATGGAGAGGGAACGTGTTATTCTTGCGGCTAGTCTAGCCGCAACTTTCAGGCCTGATTTCATGACCAACGATAAGGTTGAGGCCGCTACTAAGGGGCATGGAGTTCTCGTAGTCCCTGTTCTTGCTGCAGCAAATTCTATAGCAGATGACCTACTCAAGGGACTTGATATATCACTTGTGGATGCAGCTGCTCCTGATATACCGCTTGATATAATAATAGAGAGGGCCGTTAATGCAGCTAAGAGCGCTGGAGCTGCTCCCGAGAATGCTGCATTAATTGCCGCAGCTCTCGCCTATTTCTCTGGAGCCGCAGCTAGAGCAGGCGTACCTATGGCAAATAGAAAATTAGGTGCAATGGCTAGGATGCACGCGGGTGCTACAAGAACAAGCGCAATAGCTTTGACCACAAATAAGTTCACTCACAGGATAACCGCATTCCCGGCTTACAAGGCTATATATGAGAAGCTCATGGAGAAGAAGCTCATAAAGCTTGATGGAGCCGTTTTGCCACCATTCATTGCTGGAGGAGCTATTTACGGCCACAGCAAGCTAGGTGAAGATATAGTAGTTCCCGAGCTTGCTAAAGAGGCCGCCAAGGTGGGAGCTCTGGCTATGAAGAATGCCATGGAAGGAGCTGGAATGACTGCTTATCCGCTGTGGCCAGCTCTGATAGCTGCTGCTGTTACCATGGAGATAGTACATCCAGACTCATTCGTTAGCGAGGAGTACGGACCTTTCGGCAGTAAGTTCTCCTGCTACGCTGCTGGCCAAGGGGCTGTTGAGGCCATGGGATTGCCAGCCAAGATACATGTAAGGGGGACTGGAGAGGAATACGACACTGCTCAGGTCATTGGAGATTTCGGACTCATATTGAAGGATATTGGGGCTCCTAGCGTCATTGGAATGATGGCTCTCAACGAGATATTCGCTGGATTCCAAGAGTCAGCTATAATTGGAGCTGGCTTCTCCGGTGGACCTGTGAATCCACCTCTGGGCCATCTCAATGGAGACGCTGTTCCTGCGATAAAGCTGTTACTGAAGCATAAGGGAGATGTTTACGCAGCAGCTGACGATATAAAGAGGTACAAGATGGAAAGCTTCTTTGATCCGGAGATGGCCCTCACGGCCCTTAACACGATAGCGAGGGTAGCTGAATGGGTGAAGAGAGGACCCGTAACCAAGGCTTTGATGATCGCTGGAGAAGATGTGAGGGATAGAGCTGTCTACAGAAGAGCAGCTAAAGCTTACGAGATGCTCAAAGCTGGTAAGAGCGTTGAGGAGGTAGCAAGGGCTCTTGACGAGGAGAGGCTCCATTATGTAGAGAGGAGAGCATCCGAGATACTCAGCGCATTCCTAGGTAAGAAGATAGAAATTAAGTTCACTGAACTCAGGCCACAGGCTAGGAGGCATGATGAATTCACTGCCAAGTACTGGGGATTCGACTCCTACATCTCATATGATGTAACCATAGATGGCAAGAAATATCACATTGAGAATCTCTCAGCTAAGGTAGTACCTGAGTACGCGATAGAGGGTAAGGGAAGGGAGGACCCTGACATGGGAACAGCTATCTTCGTAGGAGCTGTGGCTGCACAGGAACTTCAGTACATAGGTCACACGATAATAAACATCACAGTTCCTGCTGCTGTTGCAGCAATACTCGGAATGGATCCAAAGGATGCTGGAAAGAAGGCAGAGAATGGTGCCTATCTGACTAGAGCCATACCTGGAGCCAAATATAACGCCAGAGAAGTTGCTGCCATGGCAAAGAGGATCTATGAGATGATGTCTCAGGAGAAACATGATATACTCCCGCCTCGATAGGCTTTATCCCCTTTCCTCCTTTTTCCTCGTTTATATCTTAAAGGTGGGTGTTGGATTTGGAGTTTAAGAAGATTATGATTTTTCTGAGTACCGATGAGCACCCGAGCCCCTTTGACATCCAGATGATGTATGATTCAGGAGCAGATCACGTAATCTATTACGGTAATGTTGATTCTAAGAAGGCTAAACAGCTCATTATGGATTCCATGTTCCCGAGAGGACCTGAAGGCGTCGTACACACGGGTATGTTTATAGGAGGAACGAATGTGGATGAATGCTTGGCGATAGCTGATGTAGCTAAGAAGACAATGTTCCCCCCATTCCAGATAGCAACTATAGTAGATCCTCAAGGTGGTTATACAACAGCAGCGGCTTTAGTTGCTAAGGTGGAGCGCTGCCTAAAGGATAAGTTCGGCCTAGATATATCGAATGCTACGGTAGCTGTTGTTGGAGGTGCCGGTAGAGTAGGGGGAAATGCATCCTTCTTACTAGCCAAGGATGGAGCCAAGGTTAGAATAGTGGATATTCTTCTAGACCTAGCCAGAAAAAAGAAGGAAGAAATAGATAAAGCCGTGGAGGGGGCAAAGGTCGAGGTCTTCGGGGAGGAGCCAAGGAGCCCAGAAGTGCTAGAGAGGGCCTTGAAAGGGGCAGATGTTATAATAACCACAGGTCCACCAGGTCTCCAGCTTGTTCCGAAATCTATCCTTGAGAAGTTACCGGATTGTAAGGTAGCTGCAGATGTTAATGCTGTCCCTCCGCTGGGAATAGAAGGTCTAAAGAGCTCTAAAGATTGTAAAGTTTTCTTAGGAAATATTCATGGGATTGGGGCATTAGCCATAGGACCCCTGAAAAACCAGATCGAGATGACCCTCATAAAGAGAGCAATTAATGAACCTTCTGGCTTCTTCGAGCTTGAGGAGATGCATAAAGTAGCTAAAAGCCTGTTGAACCTCTAACCCATTCATACATTTTTTCATGAAAAAGGTGAACCGAGTGGTTAAAGTAAGGTGCCCTATCTGCGGGAAAGAATTTGAAGTAAAGGAGGGATACACCACAATGTGCCCAAACTGCGGAGTTCCTCTAAGAATCACAGTCCTAGAAGGTGGAATCACTTTAGCTGAAGTTGCACCGGAGGAACGGCTAGAGGAATGGGAAGAGAAAGATATAGTCGAATTTGAGGAGGAAGAATTAGAGGAGCTGTGGGGAGATATAGAGGAATCTTAACTCACAGGATTTACTACCGTTTTCACCTGCTTTACTCCCTTTTTCGAGGAGACCTTGTCGATTAATTCCTTTATTCTCTTAACATTTCCTTTCACTATTATTATCAGCATACAATGCTCCTTATCTAAATGAATATGAGTGTTAGATAGTACGATGTCTAGGTAATCATGCTGTATCTCGGTCAGATACTCGTCTAACCCCCTTACTTCATGATCGTACAGTATGTTCACGGTACCAACGACATCCCCACTTCCACATTGCCACTTCCTATCAGCCAGGAATTTCCTCATGGCCAGCCTTATGGCCTTGGATCTCTTCATTCCCATCTGGGAGATTGCTTCATCAAATTCCTTGAGCAGATCTATTGGTATAGATACACCGAACCTAACTACTCTGTTGCTATCCTCTAGCGACTCTTCCTCTACATCACCTTTTTTCTTAGACATCCTGTTTATCTCCATGGATAATTGATAAGTTTTATTCATTATCCTTTATGATACCATCAGAAGAGTTTCTAATATGCTCATATAACCAGCATTTCACTTTATTTCCATCTAACGTAAACATTAGAGGTTCGTTCATACATTTCTCCTTAGAGTAGGGGCATCTTTCACGGAACCTACATCCACTAGGGGGCTTAGCTATGTTAGGATGTTTCCCAGGTATTGGAATAAGCTCTCTGCTTGGTAATGCCCTTAGGAGAAGTTTTGAATATGGATGTAAGGGTGAATTGAAGAACCTCCTCGCTTTTGTAACTTCAATTATCTGTCCGCAATACATAACAGCTACTGTATCCGCTAACTTCTCAGCAAATTCGAGGTCATGAGTTATGAGAAGGATGGCTGGGCTATCCTTCATATTCTTAATTCTCTTCAGAGATTCAAGCAGTATTTCCTTCATTATAGGATCCAGTCCTTTCGTAGGTTCATCTACTATAAGCACATTCGGTTTCCCAGCAATTCCCATCGCGAGAAGTGCTCTTTGTTTCATACCTCCACTAAGCTGATGGGGATAGTTCTTTGCTCTCTCATCCGGAGGATTTACCCCGAGATCCTCCAAGATTCTAATAGCAGTTTCCCATGCCTCTTTCCTCGTAAATCCATAGTGCTCCACCAATACTTCCCCTATTTGATCCCCTATCCTGATTGTAGGGTTGAGCATTGTGTCTGGATTCTGGGGTACCCATGCTATCTCTCTTCCTCTTATTTTCCTCATGGAATCCTTATCTAGATCTAGGAGGTTCTTTCCTTTGTATATGATCTCTCCCGAAATGGATGTATTGCTTGGGATCAGCCTAATAATGGAAATTCCGAGGACGCTCTTTCCACTACCACTCTCACCTACTAAGGAGAGCACTTCTCCTTTCCTAAGTTCCAAGTTTACATTATCTAGTACATCTATTCTTTTTCTTCCTACCAAGAAGGAGACACTCAGCCCCTTAATCCTCAGAATGGTACCTATAGCATGCAATATAGTGCCCCTCCCCTAATTTTTCTAGTTTTGGAGCTTTTTTCTTGCATATGGGCATTCTATGGGGGCATCTATCATAAAAGGGGCATCCTCTTAATTTTGTACTCTCCCCAGCTCCAACAGATTTCCTATTGATGAAAACTTCGGTATATGGGTGTAAGGGATTCCTAAGAAGTTCTCTTGATGGTGCCAGCTCTATCAATCTTCCTGCAAGCATCACACCTATCCTATCTCCCATAAAGGATGCCACATCTACATTATGAGATATGAACAGGTAAGACAGGTTCATATCCTCCTTGATGGATCTTATAAGCCTTAGGATGTCAGCTTGGGTACTGGCGTCAAGCATGGAAGTAGGTTCATCGCAGATGAGGAGAATAGGTTCTATTATCAGAGAGCTGGCGATGACAGCCCTCTGGAGCTCTCCTCCACTTACCTCATGAGGTCTTCTCTGGAGAACATCCTCATCTAGAGAAACTCTCTCTATGATCTTCTTTACCTGCTCTCTCCTTTTCTCAATTCTGTGTATCCTTAATGATTCTATAATGCTATCATACAGCTTCCATCTAGGATCTAATGCACTTTCAGGATGCTGTGGGATATAGCCTATTAACCTTCTAAGGTTCCTTGGGATCCCTCTGGTCACATCCTTTCCATTAAAGATCACCCTTCCCTTGGTAGGTGTTGTAATACCGAGAAGTACTTTGGCTAGGGTAGTCTTACCGGCACCAGATTCACCAATGATGGAGAGGGAACCTCCCTTCTCCAAGGAGATTGTCACATCGATTAGAGCGGGTATCTTCCTTCCACCTATCCACCCACTCCTATATACCTTAGTCAGGGAGATCCCCTCTAGAATTTTCATTAATAGTTCCCTCTTCTTAGCTATTCTAATTTAATGGTATAAGAACGAGCGTACTCTCCAAAGAAAGCATTCCGCCAAGCAGTTAACTTGATGGCTTTTACCGCTTCGTCTATATCTACAACTTTGACGCTAGCAACATGTGTGAGTCCCGTCCCCTTGAGGATATCAGGATGAGCCTGAGCTGTAGAGCCAACTAATGCGCGTATTCTTGCGCTTCTTGAATATTCCAATACCTCATCTAAGGTATCGTTAAGTAACGTAGCTCCTGTTATTATCACAGCATCTGCTTGAGGAAGCAGTCTCGGCTCGAGACAGTCAGATAAAGCATCCCTTCGCGCAGACCTATCCCTCTCAAAAACCATCAGATCATATCCTAGCGACCTAAGTTCATTGACGAGGGGTGTCATGTATCCAACAACAGCCACCTTACTCCCCTTATGAAGTTCTCTCTTGATGAGTTCCACGATGTCCTCAACCAAATCCGAGCCTAATCTTTCCGTATCCAAGAAATATTGGGAAATTGCATTGAGAGTTGCTATACCTAAAACTCGCTCGATCATATGCGTGCTATTAGCTATTCTCAATACCTCAACAGCTTGACCTCCTGGGAACCTCGGTGGCTGCCATACCTCCCGATTAGACATTTCTAGTAATGGAGTCAAGCAAGCGCCTAAGGCTCTCCTCCCTTCGAAGTCTCTCACTATCACATAGGTATAAGGATAGCATACAGAAGCATCTTCTATCATCAAATCTGGGCATTTTCTAAGCATTTCCTCGCATTTACTCTTCAGAGAATCTAGAATCATTTTTATCACCACAATCTCACTCTAAGTCTTGGATTAAGGTTTTTCTCAAGGTCCATTGCCATGAGGGTCATTCCTAGCAAGAATATGATTAGAGCTACTGATGGAGGACCTATGGTCCATGTCCACTTATTGGTTAGGAAAATGATGCTTCTCTGGAGGGAATGCTGTATTTCCATACCCCAGCTCAAAGTTGTCGGATCTTCTAACCCGAAAAATCCTATGCTAGCTTCTGCTAGCACGGCATGACCAGCCTCCAAGATGAATTGAGCAGCAGCTAGTGGGAAAGTTGCAGGTAGCAAGTGCCTTATCATGATATATGAATCTCTAGCCCCAATGCACTTTAGTCTCTCAATGTAGCTTTTACTCCTTTCCTGCATAATGAACGGTCTTATTACTCTAGCAGTTATGGCCCATCCGAAGAATGAGAGTACCGATATTACTAGCCATATATCCGGCCTGAGAAATGCAGCCAATATCACAATGAGAGGTAAGCGTGGAATAGAAAGGAAGAAGTCCAAGGCTCTGGATATTAAGGGATCCCACTTAGGATAATATCCAGATATTAGAGCTGCTATCATGCCTATCAGTGTGGAAAAGGTAGCTGTCAGACCCCCCACTATAACAGAAGTCCTAGCCCCATATATTAGGTGAGTTAACACGTCATGTCCCACATCATCTGTCCCGAGTAAATGTGATGGTGACGGTGGACTCAATGGTGTAAATAAATCCTCCGGTCGATAGGGAGCTATTATTGGCGCTAGGGCTCCCACAATAGTGATCGTCAATATAGTAATGATCCCTAAATAGAAACCCAACCCTAGCTCCAAATGTGACCCTCCCTCATCCTAGGATCTATAACCATTGATATGATATCTGCTAGAGCATTCATGAGAACCAAGGATGCCATCACGATGAGAAATATTGCCTGCAGCACAGGAAAATCATAGTAATCATAGGCTGTTAGCATGAGCCAAGTGATCCCTGGGTAATTGAAGACGCTCTCAACGAACATGCATGAGAGGAGAGAATATCCCAAGAGAAGACCTGCTTTAGATAGGATAGGTGGAAGCGCGTTCCTCATTACATGCCTTAGGAGGATAGTTCTCTCTTTCAACCCCTTTGATCTCGCGAAGAGGACATAATCTTCGTCTAAGATGTTAATGAAGGAGTTCCTAGTAAAGTAATACATCTTTCCGAATTCAGCGATCGAAAATACAATTGCGGGGGCCATGGCATGCCATAGAAGGCTCTTAAGATCACTCTCTATGGAAAAACCTAATAAGGGAAATATTTTAAGTTTCAGGGAGAAAAATATCAGGAAAAGCATGGCTAGAGCGAAGGATGGTATAGAGTAGAGCACTAGGGATGTCGAGGTCAGCAAGATATCTGGGAGTTTTCCCCTCCTCCTAGCTGCGAAGATGCTAAGAGGAAAGGCTAAAGACATCGAGATGGAAAGCCCTATTAACACTAAAACGAGGGTTCTCTCTAGATGGGGTAGAATAACATCTCTCACAGGCTCTGAGAAGTATGTGGAGTACCCAAAGTCTAGAAAAGCTACGTTCTTGATGTAAAGCAAGTACTGCTCAGTGATGGGTTTATTAAGACCGTAATATTCCATGAGTTTTTCTTTTGCTTCTTCTGTGAGAATCAAAGGAATATCGGTAGCCTCCCCACCTAAATAATCCAAAGGGCTTCCCGGCATGTACCTAACGAGTAAAAACGAGGCTGATGCTATCAGTATCAGTAAA
>JAGGTZ010000120.1 GCA_021158805.1 Thermoproteota archaeon
CCGTAAGGCAGAAGCTGAGGGCCAAGATGACCAAAGCATTCAGGGATGTCTACGACAAGCACAAGGAAATGAACATAGATATGAGGACTGCTGCTATGGTACTAGCCATAAGTAGGGTGGCTAGAGCAATAGAGATAAGGGGTCTGTGGCCCTGAACTTCCCTCTTTTTTGATGGAGTTCTAACTGTATAGGCTGTTTATCTCGAGGTCTAACTCCTTGTTTATTCTTCTATAAGAGTAGAACACAACCACGGGGATTCCAAGGAATATCATAGTGCTTATCAGTTGCAGCGAAAGTTTAGGATATAATAATAGATGTAGTATAAATGAAAGCGTGTACAAGTTTATCATAAGGCCTACTAAGAGGTTTATTCCGAATATCCTATCTATGAACCCACCCCTCATCTCCTTAGGGAGCTTACTCACCTTATATAGAAATGCAGGCATCCTTATGAGGTAAGGATAGTTGTTAATTATGCTATATCTCTTTAGGTAAATTATGGTAGTTGTAGAGGTAGCTAAAATCGCAATTGAAGTTAACGCATGGGCTATTATGGGCAGGTCATAGCCTCTATATAGCCCATAACAAGTGAGTATAAGGGATATAGATGCAAGAATGATGTTTATGGTAATTAGCAGCGGGACCTCCTTGCTCTCAGGTGGATCCACTAAGCCATTAGGTCCCTCGATATCATCTAAGAGCTTTATAAGCATGAGACCCCTTCCGGTAAGCCTATACCTCCCATCCGATCCCTTTTCAACTATTCCTATTAGTTTACCTAGATGGAATGTAAGCTCACTCCCTGACTTTATGTTTGATATCTTCATAATCTCTGAGAATGTCTTAGGTCCATCCTTCAATGCTAAGACTATCTCTAGTCTTTTCTTGTGAGACAAAGACTTTAAGTACGAGGCAGCTTTTTCGACGTCCATGAGGTATCAAGGGTACAGGAATCCGAATAAGAAAAATTTAGTACTCATCTCCAAGCCTGTACATGTGCCTTAGCAGACGTTAGGAGGTCCTCCCATAGATCCTTGTTGATATCACAGCTAGGGTCTGGTCCTAATGGATCTCCATAGTAGGCATAAGCTCTGGCCCTGCAACCGCCACATATATAACGATACTCGCAGAAACTACATGCATAATTGTCTCTATCCCTCAACCTCCTCATTAAGGGGCTGTTATGCCATACATTCAGGAAACCATCTCTGAGAACATTACCAACGACTATGGGCAGGAAAACACAGGGTTGTATGTCCCCATTATGCTCTATGGAGCAGTATATCCTCCCAGCTCCACACCCACCTAGGAATTCCGCTAGGGCATAACCGGCTGGGATATATTCCTCCGGTATGGATAAATCGGCAAAGTGAGTGGGCGCCAATCTACCTCCGCTATCTATATGTCTTAGTGAGATCACGGCGTAGAACGGGCTTGTGGAGAAAGCTTGGATATTGCCCGATGAGAGTTCAGAGTATAGGAGCTCTAGGACTTCAATCCTCTCCTCTGGTGACAGGTCAAGCTCTATAATATCCCTACCTCTCCCTGTTGGTATAAAATTGAATGCAACGAACCTGTCAGCTCCTAGTTCTTTGGACAGTTTCAACATTTCTGGAAGCTGCTTATAATTAAGCTTAGTTACGGTAAAAGCTATTCCGGTCTCCAGTCCTACTGCCTTAGCATTTTTCACCCCCTGTACAGATCTCTCCCATGCATTTGGTACTCCTCTAAACTCATTATGGACGTCTGGATATGGGGAGTCTAAACTGATCTCTACATACCTAACCCCAATTTCCTTCATCTTCTTAGCCACATCTTCCCTTATCAAGACACCATTGGTTGCTACACTAACGTACATTCCTGCTTCGGCTGCCTTTCTAGCTATCACCCAGAAATCCTTATTAATGAGGGGCTCTCCACCGGAAAATGAAAGCGCAGCAACTCCAGCCTCATCTAGCTGCCTTAAGACCTCTAATTTCTCATCAAGCGTCAACTCATCTTGTGCTGGGAATGGAGATGCGTTTGCATAGCAGTGCTTACACATTAGATTGCACTGTTTGGTAAAATCCCACACCACCATGAATGGAGCATAAAGCTTCTGCGGTCTTGTTACACCGTAATAAGCTATACCTAGTAGTATGTTGGCAATTCCTCTCCTGATATAAGGATCTTTAAGCCCCTCCTTAAGGGATTGCTCATCGACACCGAATTTTGCTGCCAATCTCTCTAGTATGGCAGAAATGATAGAGGCAAATCCCTTTTCTTTAGTAGTTGATGGTTCTTCAATCCCAGCATAGATCCCTAGCAGCTTAGTGACCTCTTTGGGCCTCCCTAATCTTTTCAAAATAAAGCGAACTCCTCTATTTCCCGCTACTCTACGGATAAATTTGATTAACTCATCGACCTTTAACTCGGCCATCACAGGTCCAAGTATAGATATATACTTTTAACACTAAAAAAGATATCTAAATTCTGGCTAGTATCTTACTTTTAACGGGCGCCGAGTCCAGATTATATCTAAAGAAAGGCAGTATATAGCAGCTTATCGATATAAAACACACCACTATTTCACTACATTGTAATGATATCATTGTCATTATTACATAAATCGTAATATTATGAGGAGTTAGTTTAAGCACGAACGGCTACTATTTTTAGCTTGCCACCTCGGAAATAGGGGGTAATTAGCCTGAACATCCCCATAGAATAATTTCTCTGAATCCGTCAGTAGTCTAGGAAAGGTTTATTAATGAGGAAGGGTAGCACGATCAACGCCTCGAAAGGCGAGTAGTATGTCGACTAGTAAGAAGGTATCTGAGTTGAGACCCGGAGAAAATAGTGTAAATTTAAAGGTCCGGGTCATAGAAGCGGGCGAGGCCCGCGTTGTCGAGACAAGAAGGGGTCCTAGGACCCTTTCTGAGGCCGTAGTAGGTGATGAGACCGGTAGGGTTACCCTAACCCTATGGGGAGACCACGCTGGAAAGCTCTCAAAGGGGCAAGTGGTTGAACTACAGAATGCCTTTACGACAGTTTACAGGGGCAAAATACAACTTAACCTAGGAAATCTTGGCAATCTTGTGGAAGTAGATGATCCTGAGATGATAGAAATTGATAATATTCCAGAAGACTCTCCAGAAGCCCCTGAAGATTACAGACCTCCGATGAGGAGAAGGAGAAGCTACGATAGAGGGAGTGGATATAGGGGCAGGACTAGGTGGTAACACCTAGTTTTTCATTAATTTTTGAACAATACACGCTATAGTTAGAGTAGGCCTATCGAGTAAGGCTTGGCTGCGAAGTAATATATTAGAATTTAGAAGGAAGCATTGCCCCTATGGAGGTACTGAGATGATGAGCACATAACTTCTATTAGTAACATAACCTACAGGCTATTTTTGGTCCTATTGTTGTAATCTCTCCTATCATAGGATAATGGGGTACTTATCGGTCCCCCTACTTTTTTGGTTTTTCTTACTGGCCAATAACTGTTAAATTTTTCTCTTGTGTGAAGTGAGGGTGGCGATGTTGGGTAGACCTAAAGTCGAACTCGCCCTATGGACGAAACTAATTCCCGAATCTGAGATTAGGAGGTTATTGAAATACAAAGTCAAGTACTACTTTGCTGGTGGTAAACCCGGGGTCCTTCCACTAGGAGCATTCCCAATGATACTGACTAATCTAGCCCTTAGGGAGTTGGAGGATATATTCTCGGGTAGGGAAATTGATGTAATAGAGGATTATAATTACGGACCAACGGACGGCTTACCAGATGTGAGGAAGGTCATGGCGAAGATATTGAGGGAGAGGGATAGCATAGACTTGGATCCTGAAGAGGGCTGGAAGGATGTAACGATAACAACTGGGTCCCAGCAGGCGATACATCTCCTTTTAGATGTCTTATTGAATCCTGGAGATCTAGTGATTGTGCCGGCACCCGTATACTTAGGCTTTGTCAACGTAGTTACTAAGTTTAGAGGGGAGGTAGTCGCCGTTCCTGGAGATAAGGAAGGTATGATTCCTGAATATGTTGAGAAGGCTATAGATAGGACCGTCAGTAAGCTAGGAAAGAAGCCAAAACTAGTATATGTCGTAGCCGATTCGGACAATCCATCGGGCACTACAATGCCCGAGAGTAGAAGGAGGTCCCTGCTCGATGTAGTTAAGGATAAGGGCATATATTTAGTTGAAGATGCTGCATATAGGGAGATACAGTTCAGAGGTGAAAGATTAAAGCCTATTAGGGCATTTGATGAAGATGGAAGCAGCGTAATTTATATGAGGACTACTAGCAAGGAGGTAGCTGTTCTTAGGGTAGGTTATAATTTAATGCCTCCTGAGATAAGGGAAGAGGTAGTTAAGGCTAAAGGTTACAACGACCTCTGCACGCCTACAATAACCCAGAAGATAGCTAAAATATACTACGAGAGGTACTTCCCACAGTTTATTGAAAAGGTTAGAGCAGGCTATAGAGCAAGATATGAGGCCATGGCTAAGGCTATAGATGAGGAATTCCCAGATGGAGAGAGAACCGATCCTACAGGGGGATTCTTTATATGGTGGAAGGCTTCGAGGGAAGACTTTGATTCGAAGAGATTCTTGGAGGAGATCGCAATACCCAATGATGTACTCTACGTACCAGGACAGGCTTTCTATCCACTAAAGGGATATCTATATGACCCATCGATCAACGACCTTATAGATGCTGCAAATAGTCCTACAAATGCTTTGAGGCTTAGCTACTCCTATATGGACCCTAAAGATATAGAAGAGGGAATAA
>JAGGTZ010000220.1 GCA_021158805.1 Thermoproteota archaeon
CTCTTCAATGTCTACTGGCAGGGTTATCTAGACCCCTAACATACTCCAAAGGAGGTTGGTATAACTTTCTCAAATAACTGATCAATTCACGATCATCTAATCCCTCGATGAAATCACCAGGGTTCTTTCCCTTCCTCGAGGCTTTTACCGTTTGAAACTTCAGGGCAGTCCTCTTTAGGACATCGAAGAGATTGGTATTCACGTTAAGGATCTTCTTGAGGATCTCCACGTCTTCTGGTAGGGGTATAGATCCGCCAAAATCCTGCCTGAACCAATGACCCACAGTGTGCTCATATTCCCCGGGGAAATAGCTAATTACATCTCTAATGCTCAAATTAAGGTGTTTCCTGAGGATTGTTAAGTACTTGGCGACTGCTGGCTGATCTATTCTATAAAGCCTCATTTTACTGAAGTAATTCCCTAATATTAACTTTCTAGCTCCGGGAGATGCTCCCCAGTTCATCCTATCCAAACTAAGAAATTTGCTGGAGGTATTCTTCCTTCCCCTCACTGTGTTAGGTTCCGTCCTCACGTCTTCAGTAAATTCAACGTTCCTCAGCTCGTTCATTGCCTCTAAGACTTCTATAGGCTCTACTATCCTAGGAAGTGTATCCAGCTCCGTCCAAAGTTCCAAACCGCATTTAGGACAAGAATTTGTTCCTACTGGGTCATAGGGATCTTTAAGTTCAGCCCCACATCTAGGACATTCGAATACCAGGCCCTCCATGATGAATTCGTCGCTATCCGGATGTAGAGCAAACTCTACTGAGGTGTTCTCGCCCCAGTCAATCACCAGGATCTTAGGGAACCCATCCTCGTACCTCTTCAATATGTGAGCTACTCTTCCCTCCTTTCTCACCTTCCCCGATATATCCCTGACCCTTAGACCTACGAAATCCTCCCTCCACCAGTCTGGATTGTCTAGGGACTTGGGTCTTATTCTGACCCTATCTAGATAGAACTTATAGGCAACTCTAGTGCTATCATGGGCGAACATGAAGATGGGGAACCAGTTCCCCTCCCTAGCTACGACTATCATATTTCTTAACACGTATTCAAGCT
Organism: Thermoproteota archaeon; assembly: GCA_021158805.1. Taxonomy (GTDB): domain Archaea; phylum Korarchaeota; class Korarchaeia; order Korarchaeales; family Korarchaeaceae; genus Korarchaeum. The sequence goes on from JAGGTZ010000220.1 coordinate 1,063, forward strand.
CAAAAATCCTAGAAATATAGTAGAGGTCATCTATTGACCAGTTCTTGACCCCAAAGAAGTAGAGAGCATCTTCCCTATGGTAATTCTTGAAGTCCTCTTCAGATAATCCTCTTAAGGCCTGGAGGAAGCCTCTACTCTCCTCAGCTATGAAGACTTCCCCATGCCTGTCTGTCATTATGGGATTAGGGTCGACTTCTGGGAGGGGCTCTTCTTCCACAGGGCTCCAATCATAGGGAATATCTTCAAGTTTTATGATTCTCTTAATTTCAGTTCTTTCCTCTATTATCCTTACAAAAGAGCCTCCTTTCTCCACCATTACTGAGTAGATCTCCTTGGAGGGCATGTTCCCTCTTATCCTCTTTACTACCGTCCCTACAGTCCCTGTCCCTGCAAAGGGATCGAGAACAATATCTCCACTCATAATATTCGTCCTTCTCAACATCTCACTTACCAAGTCCTCTGGAAATACTGCAGTATGCCTCCAAGGCGTCTGTTGTAGGGGAATCTTCACGACACTACTGCCTCCCCTATAGATGCTGTCAGGTCCCTTTGAGAAGACCATCACCGGTTCGTACGTATTGGTGAACCTGTCCTTAGCGGAAGATGGCATGTGGTTTGGCTTGTACCATATTATGATGTCTAAGAGATTCCAGCCATCCTTGATCATATGGTAAGCTAGCCTATAGGGTATTTGAAGGAGGTGAGATTTTCCATACCTATTGAGGTATTTATCACCGATGTTCAGGAAAAATACACCGTCTTCCTTCAGCTTCTCCCTGAGCTTCGAGAATATTTTAACTAACCTACCGATATACTCTTCTGGTGTGCTCTCCTGCCCAATTTGTGTGGGGAAGCCATAATCCCTCTGCTTCCAATATGGGGGCGATGTAATGGCGACGGCTACAGACGAATTCTCGAGCCAGTCGAGGGCAGCGTATACATCACCATGAAGTATAATATCTTCCATACATGTTCCCCATGACCGATGTTACCGGCATGTCAGTGCTCGGATATCTGACGGAGAGAAATAATTTAGTTTAAGGTATCTCCATCTCATATCTGTAGATATTGGAGGGCTCTTGATGGGTGCGCTGATTGGAAGGATCTGTTGTGGACCTTTTCACAGCCTAAGTTATCTGCTTACCGGTGATGAGGGGAAAGCTGTCCTTATTGATGCCGGTCCCCCTCTAGATGACCTTCCAAGGCTACTAGATGACTTAAATGCTGACTTAGAGCTAGTGCTCATAACTCACGCACATTACGACCACTTAATGAATGTCAGTAAGATAGTTAAGCTCACAGGTGCTAGAGCTCTAGCGCATCCAGCTGATATCGAAATGATGGGTAAATACTGGCTTGAACATCTAGGACGCCCCCCAGACATGGAACCCCTAACTAGTTCCGAGATAGTCGTCGGTGATATTGAAATAGAGGTATTACATACGCCAGGCCATACTCCAGGGAGTGTCTGCTATCTTTTAAAGGGATTAAAAGTCCTGTTCACAGGCGACACCCTTTTCTTGGGTGGCGTTGGAAGGACTGACTTGCCCGGAGGCGATAGCGAGATGTTAAGACGGAGCCTTCGTAAGATATTTGAGCTTGAGGATGAAGTCCTGGTCCTTCCAGGGCATGGGAGCGAGACTACAATAGGCAACGAGAGAAAGAACCTTAAGGAAATGCTCGGTATGCAATAATGAGGATTGAACGGATCAATATGGCCGCGGACATATATTCCTTCAGGGATTCTTCACCTTATACCAGAAAGTGCCGTTTCATACCGTTCCTCTAATTATCCTTAAATCCACCTACCTGAACATAATTACGTGAGACGTGTATTCGGAGCAATCCTCATCATAGTCCTCGCCTTAAGCTTACCTCTAGAAGCGAGTTCTCCTCCTTCTATATATCTTACGATATCACCCGATGGTGTTGTGAGAGGAATGACTCTAAATGGGCAGGAGGTCCCGGTAATACTGAATGGGGGCATTATATGGACTAGGGAACTGACTCATTCACTAGAAGGGGCGAACCTCTTAGGAGGCAAAGGATGGAGGGTGCTCTCAAAGGATAGGGGATTCGATGTAACGTTGAACCCCCCTGAGGTGACTATAAACTCCTCAAAGGGAAGGATTATATTACTATCTGAGCCGATTGAGATAGATTCGGAGGGGAGATACCTCTTATCCTTGGTAGTAAACTCCTCCAATGGATTTGTAGGTCCCTCCGCCTCTCCCAAGCTCTCCATGGGAGTTAGATGGTTGGATACCAGCAAGTCCCTTATCAACGTATCGAGGCTTATGGAGGTGAGGGGAAGCGCTCCTGTCCCCAAGAGATTCTCGATGGAGTTGAAACCCCCGTCGGCAGCTGAATATGCCGAGGTAGGTCTCATTGTAGGTAGCCTGCCCAATACAGATCCACCTATGATGATAACCTTGACCTTCGACTCTGTTGAATTCAGGGAAATGCCTGAAGAGGCAGAATGGCAGCCGGTCAGGCTGAGGACGTATCAAGACAATCCTCTGATACTGAAAGGGGAGTGGAGGAACATATCCCTCAATCTCGTCCTAAAATACGATGAACTTGGGCTAGAAGCTGAACTATCACTCGATAATGAGTTGCATGTAGACAGAGCCATAGATGTCGGCATTTTTCTCCCCTTGAATGCCACTGGATGGACTTGGTGGTACGATCTCAGGAGGAGTGAAACCATTGGGAATGAAGATCTATCAAATACCGTTAATTCGCTAGTCTCTGGAGGCTACTTACCTATATC
>JAGGTZ010000123.1 GCA_021158805.1 Thermoproteota archaeon
GAATTAGCCCTTAATTCCAGCTATGCATTTCCTCACATCATTAATTATCTGCTTACCCTCCTCTCCTGATCTACCAGTCCCCACTTCTATTATCCATCTGCCCGAATACCACATCTCCCATCTCAGGCCTGGATAATCGAAGTAAGCATAACCGCTCTTCCCTCCAATATCATAATCCCAGGATGTGTAGTTCCTCTTAAAGCGGTAGACGTAATCTACAATGTCTCCAGCCACATCCTTAGCTATATCATTACTAGGCATTTTCATGAAAGCTATGTAGACCAGTATTTTGGAAGGAGGCTTGTACTCGGCTAGAAGCTGTATCCCTTTTCCGCCCTTTAGGGAGAGGCCCTCAGGGGTCGTGAATATGGGCATAGGTCCCTTAACCTCAAGGACATCGCACTCGAACTTCGAGGGAATTTCCTGCACCATCAAGTTATCGGGAGGCACAGGAAGAGAGCTAGCTTTTTGTAGCAGGAAGAGGGCCGTGGTTATCCCTATGGCCACTATCACTATTATCACAGCTACTACCAGCTTCTTGTCCATAAAAACACCTAATATAGGTGACAGGCCACCCAGTGGCCTGGTTTGATTTCCTTGAGTGGTGGTTCCTCCTTGTCGCAGGGCTCAAACCTCTTGAAGCATCTGGGATGGAAACGGCAGCCATGGGGAGGATTCACGGGGCTTGGCACATCGCCATGGAGTACTATTCTCTCCTTCTTCACTGTTGGATCTGGAACTGGTTTAGCGGAGAACAGGGCTTGTGTGTAGGGATGCATTGGATTTCTGAATATCTCCTCTGTATCTGCCATTTCAACTATCTTACCTAGGTACATCACCGCCACTCTATCGCTTATGGTTTCCACCTGGGAGAGGTCGTGGCTTATGAATAGGTACGTTAAATCGTACCTCTCCTGTAGTTCTTTGAAGAGCTTCAGAAGCCTGGCCCTTACCGAGACATCGACAGCGGAGGTAGGTTCATCTAATACTACGAACTCGGGCCTCAGTACCAAGGCCCTAGCAATAGCTATTCTCTGCCTCTGCCCTCCACTGAACTCGTGAGGGTATCTCCTCATATGCTCTCTACCTAATCCAACTGCCTCCAGAGCTTCTAGGACCCTGTCATGCAATTCCTCTCCCTTCGCAATCTTCTGCACTACGAGGGGTTCGGCAACCGCATCCTTAACCATCATCCTTGGATTTAAGGCAGTAAGGGGATTCTGGAAGACTATTTGCATCCTCCTCTTATACTCCTTCAGCTTCTTTCCTTTCATAGCCGCCAGATCGTACTTAGAAATGAGTTCCTTCAGCCTCTTCTTATCTCCTCCGTCCATCTCTAGGTGTATTATTTCCCTTATGATCTCCTCAGATACATCGAAGAATATGTGACCTGAGGTAGGATTCAAGAGCCTCAACATGGTCTTGCCCAAGGTGGTCTTCCCGCATCCCGACTCCCCCACTAAGCCAAGTGTTTCTCCCCTATTTATCCATATGTTAACGCCATCAACGGCCTTAACCCATGCAATCGGTCTCTTTAAGATACCTCCTAGCACTGGAAAGTATTTCTTCAGGTTGAATGTCCTAATGAACGCTCCCTTCGTTTTGCTAAGCCACTCATCATAGCTCGTATCGAGCAGCCTCTCACTCATGACTCTACCACCTCATCTACCTCATTATGATAGAGGAAGCAAGCTACCCAGTGTTCTGGCTCTACTTCCACGAGTTTCGGCTTACTCTTTTTACATATGTCCATTGCTTGAGCGCATCTGGGATGGAATCTGCAGCCCGATGGAGGATTGATCAGGTTAGGTACGGTGCCTGGAATATCTTTTAATGGTTTTCCGGGCATGGGTATGGCCTCAAGTAGTCCCTTAGTATAGGGATGTAAGGGCTTCTTGAAGGTCGTGTAAACATCCGCTACCTCCACTATATTGCCAGCGTACATAACCGCAACTCTCTGGGACATTTCCGCTATGACGCCCATATCGTGCGTTATATATATGAGGGTGGTCCCGAGCTTCTCCTTTAGTTCCTTCATGAGTTCCAGTATCTGCGCTTCAACTGTGACATCTAGGTTTGTGGTCGGCTCATCAGCTATTAGCAGATGAGGATTACATGATAAAGCGGTTGCTATAACTACCCTTTGTTGCATTCCACCGCTCAGCTCATGAGGGTACATATCATAGACCCTGTCCGGATCGGGGATGCCCATGAGCTGGAAGAGCCTAACGACCTCCTTTCTAACCTCTTTCCTAAGGGGTGTCCAGTACAATCTCCTCAGTATGGGAATTCTCTTCACAAACCTAACTAATATGTCACTCGGATCTTTCCTTGCCCTTTTAAGCACGGAAAGCCTCCAAGAGTTTAATGTGGATTTCTCGCTGCTCTCTAAATTCTTGATAGCTAAGTCCAGCATTTCATTAAGCCTATGAATGAGTATCGCTTCAGCGACCTGACTGCCCACTGTGAATACTGGATTTAGGGCAGCCTTCGGTTCTTGGAATATCCTAGAGATCTCAGACCCCCTTAGCTTCCTGATATCCTCCTCTTCCATCTCGGTGAGTACCAGAGGTCGACCATCTCTGTAATATACTACCTTCCCCTTTACTATTTTACCGGGGGGAGGTACAAGGTTCATCATAGCATATGTAGTAACGGATTTACCGCTTCCTGTTTCCCCGACGACACCTAGCGTCTCTCCCCTTATTACATCTAGGTCGATGGCATCTATCGCTTTCACGATCCCCTCATAGGTGAAGAACCTGACCGTGAGATCTTCTACCTCCATTATCCTATCTTTCTGCTCGCCCATACTCATCACCTTCTCCTGAGGGTCGGGTCTAGGATGTCACGGAAGGCATCGCCGAGCAGGTTCCAGCCGAGGACGAAGGTGAATATGAATATGCCTGGGTATGTGTAGGTGTACCAGTAGGCGAAGGGGTTTTCTGGGGTACCTATCAGCCAATTTCTAGACATAGATATGAGTTGCCCCCAGTCCGCATACCCTATTGGAGCTCCCACACCTAAGAAGCTGAGAGCTGCAGCCGTTAGTACCATTGAACCCATGTCTAGGGTGGAGACTATTACCACGGGATATATGCTGTTAGGAAGGATATGCTTCAGGAGTATCCTAACATTTGAGGCACCTATCGCTCTAGCGGCCTCCACATAATCCTCCTGCTTTACCTGCAGTACTCCCGCTCTAGTAAGCCTTGCGTA
>JAGGTZ010000077.1 GCA_021158805.1 Thermoproteota archaeon
GAACTTTTAGGATTTCTCTTCATTTCATAACCACAGCTAGGACATATGTAAACTAACTCTTTTTCAACCTTCTTAGGTCTCATCAGGGTACCGCAGTTTGGGCAGAACATACGGCCTCTCTGCTAGTGGGGAGGTAGCTTATTTAAGTTATGACTTCGGGAACCTTCGATAATCATGAAGGTCCTAAGAAGTGTGAGAAGGAAGAAGGTAAAACAGCTTGCAATAATTGTAGACGGTCCTAATATCCTAAGAAAGGAGCTAGGGATTGACTTGGAGGAAATAAGGGGAATGGCTGAGGAGGAAGGCAGGGCTAGAATTGCTATCGTTGTGCTAGATAGGAAGGCCCCTGAGAAGCTAGTTGAGGCCGTAGTCAATGCAGGGTTTAAAGCCATTATCTCCACGGGAAAGGTTGAAGTTGACTTCACCATCGCCGCAATGGATGCAATCCATAGTGATAAGGTGGATTCCTTGGTTCTAGTAGCGAGAAGCGCCGCTTACCTCCCAATAGTCCATAGAGCTAAGGAGGAAGGGAAGGAGGTTATAGTGATAGGGGCTGAACCGGGGTTCAGTACGGCCCTGAAGAAGTCAGCTGATATGTACATATCACTTCCATCCTCTGCTCCTGAACAGCCTTCCAATTCTAAGGGTTATGAAGAATATTGATATAGCGAAAGTTAAGGCTCCTAGCTGCAACAGGAGGAACCTTATCAATCCAATAGAGCCCTCCATGTACTGTCCAATGAAATAGAAGGACATCCAGAGGGAGATTATAAGGGCAGCACCAAAGAACTTCTCGAAGGCGTCAGTTCTACTAGCTGCCAAGCTCTCAATGGCGCTCCCAATGAACATTACTACTAGCGAGAGGGCTATGAAACCGCTAGTCTCTTGGAATAATCTGGCCATTATCAGCTCTAGCGGATAGTTCTGACTCGCTAGCGATACCGCTCTACTATAGGAGAAGTATATAGATATACCAACTCCAAATATCCCCATTATAAAGGACAGGAGACCTATCTGCTTGCCAAAGTAGTTAACACCTTTCCTGATCTTGTTGATCAGATCGAAGCCCTTATCTAGAAATATTATACCAGCAACTAGGCTGGCACCTATGTACAAGTATCTTTGAAGCTCTAAAAGGGAAAATAGACCTACAAGTATCAGTAAAGCCCCCGGTAGCCCAAATAAGAGGGCCTTAGAGGTGGGAGACTTCATCAACTTCTCAAAGTACCTCTTCAGTAAGATGTAAGTATGCTCAATTTCCCTACTCTGTTGGACTATAACCCGCCTCACACTACGTATTGGAGCATACTTCATCAGAATTGGAATCACAAGCTCATCATCAGCGCCATCGGAGACCAGTATTATACTGCTAGGATGAAACTTCTCGGTTACTTCTCTAAGTTGTCTGTTTATCTCTTCATCAGCCTTAAGCTCGCTCTTTGGGTCTCCTGTAATGGTAACTATTTCTATCTCGGCATCGGAGTCCGAAAATATCTTTCTTACCTCATCATATACCTTCACTGCACCAAATATGGCATTAGCATCGGCTTCGGTTGGATCGGCTAAGGCGAGCTTTGAAGCAGCCTCTATATTGGCTTCCTTTCCGACTACAGGACCTCTTATTCCGGTTTTGACGCCTAGATCATCGTCCCTGTCTATGCAAACTATGAGAATTCTTTCTTCTGGTGATTTTTCTTTATCCATCGTTCAGTCTTACTTGAATTAAGATAAAAAGTTCAACTTCCAGCTGGTTTCTCAAGCAATCCTAACTCCATTAAGACCTTAAGCTCTTCAATAGTAAGCTTTTCACCGGCCTTATACTTCTCTAGCGCCTCCTCGGCTAGCTTCTCCTTCAATTTCTTCTCTATTTCTTTATTGCTACTAGCTATCTTCTCAAACCTACTTCTAATCTCCTCCTGTATTCCCCTCATCTCCTCCCTTATTCTCTCCATTTCCTCTTTAAGGTCGTCTACCTTTTTGCTTTTCTCCGAGATGATCTGACTCACTTCGTCTATATGGGCTCTTATCTTGTCTAACTCCTCCTTCTCCTTAGTGATATAATCATATATCTCCTTTAATTTCTCCTTAATTTCACCAATTTTCTCTCCAGAATCTCTTACAAAGAACCTCCACCTCTCGGCTTCAGCCATTACCTCGATGAATTTCCTCTTGAGGGATTTAGCCCTATTTAATTCTTGGAGCATAGCTTCATACTGGCTGATCTGCATTACTATGTCCCTCTCCTGATCCCTATTTAGGGGTGAAGTCTCTATCCTCCTCTCCAGCCTAGCTATCCTTCTCCTTAATACTCTCTCAGGGACACCTATGGAATTCACTATGTCATTATATTCCCCTTTTATCTTCATGGCCTCCTCTCTCGCCTCTTTGAATCTTTCAAGGGCTTCTTTCCTTTCCTCCCTGAGCTTTGCTAATTCTCCTTGTAACTTTCTTTTTTTCTCTATTACTTCCCTCAATTTAGCTCTTCTTTCTTTGATTTCGCTAATTAGCTCAGATCTCTTGGCTCTCAATTCCTTGAGTTCCTCTATGATTGATCTCCTTTGATCCCTTAACTCTGAAAACTTTCTCCACAGCTCTTTCTCCTTCTGTCTTAAGCCACCTATTGTCTCCTCTATAGCGGCCATTTGGTCTCCTCCTGCGATATTTCTACGGTAAGGATATGGACCATCGATCCTAATGGCTCTTCTACTTAAAAAGTATTTGGTTGCTCCCCAATGGTGCGCTAGCGAACCAAGAAAACTTTATAAGCTGTTTTGGATTCATCTCGGGTTAAAGAGAGCATGCATTCATCGAGCTACTTCTAATACAACTTTCGCTTATCAAGGGGATTAAGAAAGGTTATCACTATCTATACTCGATTTCCATAGGGGACATTGGTTTAATTCCGGGCCCAAAGCACCCGATAGGTCTCACTGGGGGAGGATCAGGATGCTAAAGAAGAGGACTATGAAGATAATGCCTCAGGCCTCCATTGCTGCCTTGTCGGGCTTTGGTGACCTACTAGCGGGCTTCATATTGGGATCACTACTCCCGACAGGAATTCCTTGGGCGGCAGCTCTTTATCCTCCCCTAATAGGGGCTAGAGGGGCCATTGCTGGCTCTATAATTGGAAGGCTTACATCTGCACTCAATGTAGGTTTGATTGAACCGA
>JAGGTZ010000054.1 GCA_021158805.1 Thermoproteota archaeon
AAAGGAAGTAGGATTACTCATAAATAGAGTAAACAGGCTCTATCTTAGGAAATATGGATTTCCTCCTATACCGGGAGGTTTGAAGGGCCTAAAAACCTTGATAATGAAGAGTATAGTAGTTCATAGGAGGATATCTCCATAAATATGGGCAAGCCTCTCCCAACTCCATCAAAGTAATGTTTTAGTTGTTATTTCCAAGAAACCCTCAACAAAAGTTGACATAACACAGATATATTTTATAGAAAGAAAGATTAAGAATTCCCTAAGGGGATCTAGATCCTTTTATATGAACTTGAATGTTCTAAGGTAATCGTAGAGGGTGGTGTCCAATGAGCAAATGTATGCTTTGTGGGAAAAGTAATGTGAGTCTGCTTTGGGCGAATCATAAAAAGCTGGGTGGGATCTGGGTCTGTGCTGAATGCTGGAAGCATCTCTATGAGGAAAATCTATTGGTTACAGGCTCTGGAGAGTCAGGATGTAGATGCTAGCATCTTTACTAAAATAGATATAGGGAATGACCCCACCACAATCTAAACATTCCCAGTAGAGTAAAGCTCTTCGTTTCAAGAGGGATTGCATCGAAACTCTCTGAAGATGAAAGAGAGGGAATACTTGTCATTAGGAAGGAAGAAAAGCTAGCTAGAGAATCATGGCGCTACATATACGCCTCAGTTCATGAGCTTAGAGGAGTTTAACGAGATAGTAAGCAGTCCTATGTAAACGGGATCTGGAGCAAGCAGTGGATACGGGGACAGGGACATAGAAGAGGGAGGGATAATCTCCTTTAAACGCGCTCTATCCTCACATAGTTCGAGTTCAGTGTGTTCCCTTCAGCTATTTTCTGTTTCTCATTCGTTAAAAGGTCGTTTAGCGTCCCTATGATGAAACGAGAGCCTCTTCTTGCCCAGACAACTCCTCTCAATAGATTATCATCAATCGAGATGGTGGCAATTATGCTAGAACCATTTGTTGGAGTAACTCTTACAAGACCACCCTCCTCTAAACCAAGGGATTCAGCATCATCCCTACTTATGTAAATAGAATCTCTCTTAACCAGATCTTCAGGCATCATGTCCTGGGTAGAGGTCCTTTCTGGGACTGAACTTGAGATGAGTTTGAAAGGATAGCCATCGACCTCTACATCCCATCCCACATTGGGCAGGGGACTATATCCCATCTCCAATGCCTTAGAGCTATAGAACTCTATTTTCCCAGAAGGGGTCTGATAAGAATCCTTGGGTGGATACTTGAGCTTTACATATCCCTTCTCCATTAGAGCGTCCAATCCACCGTCTAGCATTTTACTAGACCTTAAGGCTCTCTTAAGAGCTTCGATAGGATCTTCATATAGTTCAGGAACGTCTAAACCGATTTTTCTAGCTATTTCCTGCGTAACCCACCAGTTAGGCTTGCTCTCTCCGGCTGGCTCGATTACTTGGGAGCTGTAACCGACATATGGGTGCCACCAACTACCCACAACATCGAACTGCTCGAACATGCTCGTTGCCGGTAGCACGATGTCTGCCATTTCTGCAGTCTCTGACCAAACTACGTCATGCACCACCACATATAGATCCTCTCTAGCTAACCCATCTCTAATTAGATCACTCCTAGGAAAAGTAATGGCCGGATTACAGCCATAAATATAGAGGAACTTGAATTTACCGCTGGATAATAGGGGACCAATGTCAAGCATGTTCACTACGCTAGGATTCCCAAGATTTTTGCCCTTCAGATAATCGGTGTCGAAGTCCCTAACAGAGTTACAGTAGAAGAAGCCCCTGTGAACACCAACAAGGGCTGGAATCAGCGAGATCGCTCTTACTGCCTCTGCTCCATATCTGGTCTTCTGGAGACCCACACCTATGTATGAGATGCTGGGCCTTCTCTCAATGTAGTCCCTAGCTAAGTCCCTGAACTCTCCCTTTGGCACTCCGGTAATAGCTTCCACTTTGTCTGGTGGAAATTTACTTACCAGCTCCTTATATGCTTCGAATCCGATTGTATATCTCTTTATAAATTCTAGATCCACCCCAAATTCGTTAATTATGTACCAAGAGACCCCCATCGCTAAGACGGAGTCGCTCCCCGGCTTAGGTCTTATGTGCCTCCCTAGCAGGGAGGTACGGGTTCTTCTGGGATCTATCGTCCATATAGGCACTCCTTTCCTCTTGAGTTCCACTGCTATTCTATAGGCATGAACGCTTGAGCTTGCTATGTTAGCTCCCCATATTGCGAGCATTTCGGCATTCTCCATATCATCAGGAAAAGCACCATACCTCTTCCCATAATGTAAGGAGACAGCTACCTCTCCGGCTTCGTCGCATATCGTGTAATCAATCACTGTGGCGTTAAGGGCATAGAAAAGTCTCAAAGGATAATTAAATGATAAGAGCCCTGAATTGCCTGAATAGTTAACTACTAGGACCTCTCTAGGCCCATATTCCTTTAATATACTCCTGAGCTTTAAGGCAATGAGCGAAATAGCCTCATCCCAACTAACCCTTTTGTAGCGACCTCCTTCCCTGATATGGGGATATAAGACCCTCCTTTCACTCTTATAGTATTTAAGGAAGTTCATGGCCTTGATACAAGCAAAACCTCTAGTGACCGGGTGATGAGGGTCTCCTCTGACCTCTCCCTCAGGCGTAACTAGCAGGGAGCATGCGTCTGGACAATCTCTCTGACAAAATATCCGTTGCACTCCTATAAGAGATCTTGCAATATAATATTCTTAACGGTAGAGGTTCACAACCTACTAGAAAAATATCTCAGAAGGCTTTGAGGGAGAGATAATCACCTTGGATGATAAGGCCTGGGATTGTAGAGCCAAGAACGATTCCAGCAATACTCTGAAAGTTACAACTTTAACCATCAGATCATTTTTACCGAAACCCTTTTAGTGAAACTACGGATGATTAGTTATGCCAATTAGAGTCATCGTAAAGAGAGATGTCTGTATAGGATGTGGAGTGGCCCCGGCTTTATGTCCCGACATATTCATCTTGGAAGATGGAAGGAACAGAATCTTAGATAGGTTTTCTGTTGAGACCAATGATAACATTTCAGTAGGTAAACTACCTGAGGATATGTTAGATTGTATAGAGAACGCTGTCACATCATGTCCAGTGGGCGGGCGCTATATCCTACGAGAGGATCTAGTCTCCTCGTTAACGTTAGCATGTGACATGTAAGATCGCCGCTACATTCTTTTTCTCGTCTTTCAATTTATTATAGGTCTCTATAGCCTTAGGTGTCTTCTCAA
>JAGGTZ010000198.1 GCA_021158805.1 Thermoproteota archaeon
ATTCTTGCCAGCCACTATGATATCTCCGTATCTAACCTCCTTGCTGAAGTTCGGTATGATATCATTGAATACATACCTTTTCATGTCCTCTAACGTCCTTACCTTATACTTCAGCCTACCTGGGATTATGTGATCGGTGGTAACATCATCTCCTAACTTCCAAACCCTCCCCCTTATCATGATAAGAACCTCCCCGGATCAGTTATCTTCCCTTTGACAGCCGTAGCCGCAGCCGTCAAAGGTGATGCCAGATATATCTTACTAGTCGGATCTCCCATCCTTCCCGGAAAGTTCCTAGTTGATGTAGAGAGGACTACCTCGTTTGGCCCCATTACCCCCATGTGAGCCCCGATGCAAGGGCCACAAGTAGGTGGACCAATTAGGCATCCGGCTTCCACTAAGGCCTTAGCGATACCTGAATCCAGTAATTTGGAGTATACCTCCCTTGAGGCCGGGGCTATGATGCACCTTACCCTATCAGCAACTCTCCTGCCCCTCAAGATCCTGAGAGCTTGGTAAAAATCCTCAAACCTTCCGCCCGAGCAGGACCCAATGAATACCTCATCGACCTCGATGCCCTCGACATCTTCCACTGGCACAACCCTATCGACATTGTCTGGGGCCGAGACATTCGGCTTTATATCCTCCGCTCTAAATACATGAACTTCCTTGTAGTTAGCATCATTATCTGGTATGATGGGCTGGAGCTGTCCAGACGTCCTATCCCTAAGCCAACTCAAGGTGACCTTGTCCGGGGGGATTATCCCCACCTTCCCCCCCATTTCCACCACCATGTTGGAGAGGGCCATCCTAGAATCCATGCTCATGTCCCTTATGGTAGAGCCGTGGAACTCCACTGACATGTAATTAGCTCCATCACTCTTCAGCTTTCCTATAATCTCTAAAATCACATCTTTAGCCATGACCCAGTCCCTCAGCTTTCCCTCTATATTTACTCGTACCGACTCAGGCACCCTCATCCAGATCTTACCTCTAGCCATTGCTATTGCAGCATCAGTACTCCCAACACCAGTAGCGAAAGCGCCGAATGCGCCAAGAGTTACTGTGTGAGAATCAGCACCCAATATCACCATTCCCGGCTTTACAAGACCTTTCTCTGGGAGTATCTGATGACTAATCCCATTTCCTACATCGAAAAGCCTTATTCTCTTACTTCGTGCGTATTCCCTCATTTGGATATGTAGGGCAGCTGCCTCGGCGTGAGGTGCTGGAGCTGCATGATCTATGACAAAAACGACCTTAGATGGATCAGATAGTTCCTCTATCCTGAACTTTCTCAGGACATCTATAGCTAAGGGAGCTGTCCCATCGTGAGCATAGACTAGATCCACATCAACGACTATGTATTCGCCAGCGTAGACGTCTTCCCCCACTTTGTTACTGAGTATTTTCTCGGCCAATGTCATTCCCATATCTTAATGCCCTCCACCAGCTCGGGTAAGTGCTTCTTGATTATTCGCAAGACTTCATGGTCGGAGAGAGGCTGGGTCCTGCCATCCTTAAACATTTCTAATACCTCTTTGTAGGCCTCTTCTAACCTTTTATCTTCCTTTAGCTGCTGCCAGTTCTCAAAATGGAGCTTATTTACTATCCAGTATATGAGTCCGGCCCTCCCTGAGTACGGGGTTATCTCCACGGTGTAGGGTATGCCCAGTATCTCCTCCGGATCAAAGGGCAGGTATATCGCAGGGTTCTTGAGTAATCCATCTATATGTATCCCTGCTTTAGTCCTGAAAGCATTCTCTCCTAGTATAGGATAGAACTCAGGTATGGTGAATCCCATCCTCTTGAAGAACTCTCTGACCTCGCTGAGAACCCTGAGGTTTAAAGGCGAGCCTTCCCTCATTTGGGCATGGAATAGGGCCATGGCTTCAAGAGGACAGTTACCTGCCCTCTCACCGATTCCAAGGAGAGTACAGTTGGACAGGGAGGCACCGTATACCCAAGCGGCTAGGTGATTGGCGATCACGAGATGAAAGTCATTATGCCCATGAAACTCTAGATTCATGCTATCAAGCCCAAGATCATCTAGGAGAAGTTTTATCAGCCTAGGTATGCTTCTAGGTAGGGGTGCTTCAATGAAAGGAAGGCCCAAGCCCAGGGTATCGGATAGCTTAAAGGTTATCTCTGCCCTGTACTTCTCTGCCAGCTTAAGTACTTTATTTAGGAACGGCATGAGGAATCCATAAACATCACATCTTGTTATGTCCTCCATGGCTACCTTGAGGTTAAGTCCCATCTTGAGTCCTTCCTCAATTGCCCTGAGATATTTGGCCTCTGCACTAGATCTTTCCATCCCTAACTTGTAGTAAATATGATAGTCGGAAACGGAGGTTAAGACTATCGTGGTGTCCAACCCTGATTCTTTGACTAGCCTTAGGTCATTTATGGTCGACCTTACCCATCCAATTGGCCTTGGATACTCGTCCCTGTCCAAGATTTTGGAAATAACTTCCCTGTCTTTAGTGGTATAGGGGAAGAGCTCAATGTCCCTGATGACACCGCTTCCATTGTCCAGCTTCACCAGTAGATTATAAATGGACAGGGCTTCTTCCACAGTGAAGGGTCTACTACCTTGTTGCCCATCCCTGAGCGTAGTATCCGTAATTATAAGCTCCTGATTCGGGGGTCTCCTTGAGAATCTGGGAACTCCTAATTCGGGGAACAGTCCCTTCGTTTGTCCGTTTATCATACTATCTCACCCTCAGTTCGTCTCAGATTATACGCATTCCATACATATGTTTATTATTTATCGTTATTAGATATACGAAAATCGAAGGACATCTCTGGGAAGTTAGTCGGATAACGAATATCGCTGGATCATCTGACGATGTTAAAGGGAGGCAGCTGCTGACAGATATAAACATTTGTTTCATAGGTTTAGAATAAAGCTGGGCTGTTTAATAAGAGAACAGCCTACCTACAGGAGTATTAATAATATTCCCCGTTGTGTCCAATTAAATTGTGGCCGAAGCTCATCAGGGTAGTAAAAAATTTTTCAGCCCCTAGCAGAGCATTTGAGCTGAGGGACTTCTTTGAGGTGCAGATCTTCGAGAACTCTGCTTTAGCCTTCTTCATATCTTTCTTTATCATCGTAAACAGTCTATTAACGCATGTATTAGTTCTATGAGGTGAAAATTGCTTAAGAGAGCATATTCTTTCCTATTCTCATCGAATCAATGAGCTAAGCATGGTAGTTCGCCCATAGAGGAGTGTTTGAGAAGCTGTTCTGTTAAAACTTATTAGGTATGTACTCAACACCTTAGGGAGAGTATGAACCCTCCTCGGTTAGCTAAGATCATCGCGGTCTCAATAATCGCAGTACTCATTGTGACCTTCGCTAAAACGAGTACGAGGGGCTTCTCACCACACACAGGTGAGATGATAATAAAGGGAGCCGGAGCTACCTTTCCTTACCCTCTCTACTTGAAGTGGATAAGGGAATATGAGAGAATAAGACCGGTCAGGATCGATTATCAATCAGTAGGGAGTGGCGGGGGGATAAGGTTACTGATGAGTGGATCCGTTGATTTCGCAGGAAGCGACGCTCCACTCAACGATGAAGAGATGAGCAAAATATTGGAAGCAGGAAGGGGTGTAGTTCATGTGCCGACAGTAGCCGGAGCTGTCGTTATCGTGTTCAACCTTCCGGGTGCGAGGGAACTTAACCTTACACCTGACACGATAGCCAAGATATTCTTAGGGAAGATAAAGTACT
The DNA here is from genome assembly GCA_021158805.1 of Thermoproteota archaeon. Classification (GTDB taxonomy): domain Archaea; phylum Korarchaeota; class Korarchaeia; order Korarchaeales; family Korarchaeaceae; genus Korarchaeum. The sequence goes on from JAGGTZ010000198.1 coordinate 3,740, forward strand.
GGGATAATCCCTCCATAACCAAGTATAACGATATTAACCTCCCTCATGAGGAAATTAGGACTGTCCACAGGGTAGACGGGAGTGGAACGACCTACATATTCACCTACTACTTAAGTAAGATCTCCGATGAATGGAGGACGAAAATAGGATATGGAAAAGAGGTTGACTGGCCAACCGGACTAGGAGGAAAGGGGAACGAAGGAGTAAGCCAACTGATCCAACAAATACCATACTCCATAGGGTACACGGAGTATACCTATGCAATTACAGCAGGCCTTTCAATGGCTTCAGTGATGAATAGGGCAGGCATCTTCATAACACCTTCAGTAGAATCTATCTCGAAAGCAGCTGTCGGATATCTCGAGGAATTGAAGGAAGACATAAGATCAGCAATAGTCAACTCTCCTGAGGAAGATGCATACCCCATCTCCTCCTACACATACATTATCACTTACCAAGATTGGTCTCAGGATCCTGAGAAAGGTAAAGCTTTAGCAGAATTCCTTTGGTGGGCAACCCACGATGGTCAGATGTTTGCTCCTGATTTAGGCTACGCTCCTCTCCATCCAGAGGTTGTGAAGATAGTTGAGTCGATAATATCTGAGATGAAGGCTAATGGAAGCCCTTTATTGGGAGGTGCCCGTCAATGAGCCTAGGTGAAAGGTTATTCAGAGCATTAACGGAAGCCTCCTCCTATATTATACTCTTCCTCGTAATTGCTATAGGATATAGCCTTTTACTAGATTCGCTGCCGGTCTTTACTAAGTTTGGGATATGGTTTCTATTTTCCTCGGAGTGGGACCCTGTTAGACAGATATTCGGCGCCCTTCCAGCGGTTATTGGGACCTTAGAGACCTCCGTCCTAGCGTTAGTGATGGCAACACCCGTGGCTGTTGGCGCTGCCCTATTCGTTCATGAGATTAGCCCTGCCCCGATAATGAGGCTCTTCTCTCCTATAATAGACGCACTAGCTTCAATCCCAAGTGTCATCTATGGACTATGGGGCTTATTCTTCCTAATGCCCCTACTTAAGGAGTGGGTCATGAGGCCCCTCAACGAGGCATTGGGTTTCATTCCATTATTCTCCGGCTCTCCACAAGGCCCAAGTATCCTCTTAGCTTCGGTGATTTTGGCAATAATGATACTCCCTACAATAGCCTCCCTTACGCTGGAGGCACTGAAGATGGTCCCTAGGGAATTGGTCGAGGGCGCCCTAGCTCTAGGAGCAACTAGATGGGAAGCTGTTAGAATAACAATACTTCCTCACGCTAGTGAGTCGATAAAGGCATCTATGATGCTGGCTCTAGCTAGGGCCTTAGGTGAGACTATGGCTGTAACCATGGTAATAGGAAATACATACAAGCTCCCAGTCTCTCTACTGGAGCCTGGCGTCACAATAACAAGTATAATCGCTAACTCATACACAGAGGCAACTTCCGAGCTTCATATATCAGCACTACTTGCTCTCGGCTTTATCCTCCTCTTGATCTCTGTTGTGGTGAATGTAATCTCGAGACGTCTCCTCGGGAGGGTAGGTCATGAATAAAATCTCCATCAAAAGGAGGATTCTAAATGTAATATTTTACGTACTCTCAGCAATCGCTCTTCTCCTACTGGTAACACCGTTAGTAAGCATATTCTCTGCTGTCCTCATTGAAGGAGTTAAGGCCCTCTCTTGGGACATGTTTACGAAGCTCCCCCAACCTCCAGGCAGTAAAGGTGGTGGAATAGCTAACGCCATACAGGGAACTCTAATCCTTGTATCCCTATCATCGGCTATCAGCATTCCTATAGGTTTCCTAGCAGGTATCTTCATGTCAGAATATAGTGAAAACGGGCTCAGCTCCTTTCTCAAGTCCATAACAGAGATTCTATCGGGTATTCCATCTATAATTGCGGGTCTATTCGTATTTTCAGTTGTAGTTCTGCCTATGGGTACATTCTCGGCTCTCGCCGGGGCACTAGCTCTATCGGTTCTTTCTATACCTCTCATAGCTAGAGCAACAGAGTCAGCGTTAGCTAGCGTACCTAGGGACATAAGAGAGGCTGCGCTTGCTCTTGGCATTCCTAGGTGGAAAGCCATAATATGGATAGTTGTTAGAGCAGCTAGCGGTGGAATAATAGCGGGGATAATGCTCTCAATAGCTAGAGTAGCGGGTGAGACAGCGCCACTCCTATTCACAGCTTTCGGGAGCCAATATTTTGCGAAGAGTTTACTTGAACCCGTCACGGCACTACCATTAGTTATTTATGTTTACGGCTCATCACCATGGGAGGAGTGGGTGAGGCTTGCCTGGGGAGCCTCACTACTCTTAGTGATAACTGTCACCATGATATCGGTAATAGTGAAGGAGAGGTACGGGAAGTAGGATGAAGGAGAAGATAAGGCTCGAACATGTCGATGCAGGTTTTGGTGAGAAACAGGTGCTTTATGATATCAACTTGATCATCCCAGAGAGGAAGGTGACTGTCATAATGGGGCCATCAGGCAGCGGAAAGACTACCCTACTCAGGTTACTCAACAGAATGCATGAGGAGGTGAGGGGGGCTTGGATCAGAGGAAAGGTATTCCTAGATGGGTTGGACATATACTCACTGAGGGATCCCACTCCTGTGAGGAGAAGGGTAGGGATGATATTCCAGAGACCCAACCCCTTCCCCAAGATGAGTATCTACGAGAACGTAGCTATAGGCCTCAAGCTGTACGGTGTCAAGGACGAGGAATTCATAAGGCAGAAGGTGAGGGAGGCTCTAGAGGCAGCAGCCTTATGGGAGGAGGTTAAAGATGAATTAGATAAGCCTGGAACTGCACTAAGTGGGGGACAGCAGCAGAGACTCTGTATAGCTAGAGCCTTAGCGGTTGAGCCCGACGTTCTACTAATGGACGAGCCTACCTCGGCCTTAGATCCCATTTCCACATCTAAAATAGAGCTGCTGATAAGGTCCCTCTCGAAGAAGTATACCATAGTACTAGTAACTCATAATGTACAGCAAGCAGCCAGAGTCTCAGATTATGCCGGGTTCATCCATAAGGGCAGAATTATAGAATTCTCCCTAACAGCTGAGATGTTAACAAAACCGAAAAATGAGTTGACGGAGAGGTTCATCTCCAGGAGGGCATTAGGTTGATGCTATAGGTGTGACCTGACCACTCCCCTCGGGAGGTGTTCCTCCTTTTCTGAGGAGTAATATCGCTAGGATTATCAACACAATCCCTATTAGGGCCAATCCTATTAAGAGAAGATCTCTCTGCCCCAGACTTGGAGCCTCGCTTGTTGTAGTTGGCGGCCTCTCGACGGTCTTCGTTTGAGTCACAGTGACGCTCTTCACTACGGTGACGGTAGTCGTCTTGGGGATCTCCTCAAATCCACTCACATGCACTACGAGGGGGGATTGAGCAACTCTTCCCTCTGCTGATGCAGCGAAGACGATAGTATAGTCTCCATTTTTGGCTCCAGATAGGCTTAAGTTTACCTTTGCCATCTCACCCGGCTTGACGAGAGGTGGGAAAGAGTAGGATATTCCCGCTGGAGCCCCCACTACGGATAACTGGACATTATCTATACCGTTGTTCGTTACGTTTACCATTAGTACAATCTGCGCGTTAGGACTGTCCTTCGTTAATGTAATCTCAGAGGGAATTATGCTTATGGATAGCTGTGGGTTCCTTTCCTCTACATCCACTTTTACGCTCCTGCTCTTCAAGAGATTGCCCCCTTGATATAACTCCACCATTATTCCGTAAGTTCCAGCCGGTGTGCCCTTAGGTACGGTGACCCAGAGATCTAGATATTCGGTTCCTTCTATAGTGTTATCGTAGTAACCAATGTACCATCCTGTCGGTCCAACTATCCTCAAGGTCAATGGGGGCTCTGCTTTTCCTCCTGTTATACCGACATTCACTCTGAGGTGGAAGGTATCTCCAGCCTTGACCTTCACAAATATCGGGTAGACGATAAGTTTTACCTCCTGAGGCTCAAACTCCTTCACTATTAGTTTAGCACACGCCCTTCTACACATGAGACCATGGCATCCATCAACCGCTACCGTGTACTCCCCAGGAGCCAGATTACTCGTATCTATAGTGAGGGTTGAGTAGTAAGGCCATGGATACATGGGATTAGGGGAAAAGCTGTGTGTCACACCGGTCGGCCAGGCAAGCCTCAGGTATATGAGCTCGGTGAAACCGTACTGAGGGATAGCCTGAACTGTGAAACTGGCTTCTTCACCCCTATTGACCTCTAGCTGCGCTGGATAGAGAGTTAATGAGAAGTCGGGCTCGTAAGCAGGTAATACCTCTAGTGTCACATCTTCATATACAACATCGCCCGTCGTAGAGTCCTCGCCCCTTATGGTAATGGTGTAGACGCCCGGTGGTGTCGAAGAGCTGGTATCTACTATCATTACGGAGTTATCGTCGCCTGGGGATGGAGATATGGGATTATCGGTGAAGGTAATCGTGGAAGCCGGTGGTTCATAGAATGCCTTAAGGTAAACATCTGCGGTGAATGAGGGGTCTACTTTCACTAGATCGATGTAGTAATGAGCGGATTCTCCAGCTCTTATCTGTCTATACGTTGGATGAACATATAGGTCGAAGCTAGAGGATATTGCAAATGGATCGAGTTTTTCAGGTGTATTATCAGTCTTAGCGGCTTCTGCAGCATTTATAATCACTAGAAGAGATACGAAAGCTAGCAAGAGTAAGAATAAATCATATCTATATTTCGGAAGGATTCTCAACATTTCCCTCAATGAGCCAACCATCACAACAATTTAAAGTCATTTGCATGAAAAACAGGTGCAACGCTGTGATTAAATTCGAATTCGTTTGTATTTCATCCTATTTCGTTCAGAACTCGTAAATAGGGAGATTATACATTCAGGTAGGCTTTGTACTCTGCATCACTTGGCCAGGAGCCTATGTCTGAGGCCTCCTTCCTCTTTATAGCTATGTATGTATCTAGGACTTCTAGGGGAAAGACTTCCCTGAGATAGTTGTTATCGCTTTCTAAAGCATCGAGAGCCTCATGCAAGCTCCTAGGGAGTCTCTTAGCCCTTACTTTACTACTATAGACGTCTATATCCGTTGGATCTCCCGGATCGATTCTCCTCCGTACCCCGTCTAAGCCTGCAGCGAAGGTAGCTGCAAACGCTAGGTAAGGATTAGTACTGGGATCTGGGACCCTAAACTCTATTCTCTTCGACTTTGATGCTCCTTTGCGATATATTGGTACCCTAATAGCTGCGCTCCTATTTGCCCTACTCCATACTGCGTATATAGGAGCTTCATACCCGGGAACGAGTCTCTTATAGCTGTTCACTGTCGGGGCTACGATAGCCGTGAGGGATTCTATGTGGTCTATGAGGCCACCGATAAAGTACCTCCCTAGCTGGCTGAGTTCCGCATAGTCATCATCAGGATCGTAAAAGAGGTTCCTCTCATTATCCCATAGGCTCATATGGATATGCATTCCACTACCGTTATCGCCAGCGACCGGCTTGGGCATGAATGTCACTATGAAACCAAACTTAAGTCCTGTCTCCTTGAGGGATCTCTTAACCCTTACAACGTTGTCTGCAGACCTCAGTGGCGTGTCAGCCTTAATGCTTATCTCAGACTGGCCCATCCCAACCTCGTGATGAGTAACTTCCCCTCTCACCCCTATTTCCTCTAGATCTCTCATTGCCTCGAGCTTAAACTCGTACAGAGGATCAGAGGGGGGAGCCACATGATAGTTCGCCTTAGGCATTGAACTCCAGCTAGTGACTGGTTGTAAGTCCTCGTCAAGGGCCATGAATTCCATCTCGGGACCTACAAACCCCTTATACCCCTCTTTTGCTAGAAGCTCCTCAGAAAGTTTGGCAATATATCTAGGGTCCTTCTTCGACCTCTCACCTGCGAAAGGCTCCCATATCTCGCAGAGTATCCTCAGGACATCTCCCTTTATTGTAGCGGTCTCCGGATCTGGCTTCAGGACGGCATCACTCCAATTTATAACCGAGAGACCGACGCTGCTTGCATCGAATGTACCCTCCTTTCGAGACCTAAATGTCTCGAGGGAAAGAAGCTCATTCCTAAGTATTCCATGGAGATCCACGTATTCAAGCTCAACGAATCTAACATTACTGGACTGAGCTTTTTCCAAGATCTCATCAAGATCAGTTGGCATAAGCATTATGCGCACAATGTTATTTATCCATTATCCTTGAAATCGTTGAAACGCGCGAAAAATTACCTGTACATGCTCCGCAGGTGCACCGGAGGGCTGGAGGAGCGAATACGATCAAACTGACAATTATCTCGATTGATATAGACGAACACCCATTAATTCTGGTTAAAATAAGGCATATTTTGGGGATATCAAAGAAATTAAAGTAATATTGATCTCACCCAGTGGGTAGTTAAGGTTATCTTTCGTTAGAGTCTGAACTAAGATGGATGAAGAATACAGGAGAAGCATTACTCCCGCTTCATGGCGGAAAGGCACCCAGTTGGCTCTTTAAGAGGATGAAATCGCTAGCTAAACCCTTACTTAAGATGATAGTTGAGGAGCATGGTAGGAAGGGTTTGCTGGAGAGGTTGTCTGACCCAATATGGTTTCAGTCTCTAGGCTGTGCTCTGGGCTATGATTGGCACTCCTCCGGAGTCACAACGGTCCTTACAGCAGTATTGAAGGAGGCACTTAACGAAGAGAATTTAGGCATCAGAATTGCTGGAGGAAAGGGTAAAATGGCCTTAAAAACCCCAGAAGAGCTTAGATTAATATGTAGAGAGCTAGATCTCGAAGCGGATGGGCTTATCAGAGCTAGCAGACTAGCAGCTAAAGTAGATAATGCTGCACTTCAAGATGGTTATGATCTCTATCATCACACATTAGTTGTAGCAGAGGATGGGATATGGGCCGTTGTACAACAGGGAATGAATCCATTTAAGAAGCTAGCTAGGAGATATCATTGGCTGAGTTCTGAACTTGATAGCTTTGTGATTGAACCTCATAAGGGGATTATATCTGAGCAGTTTGAAAGTAAGATCATTAACCTAGTAGATAGGGAGAGCGAAGGCGTTAGAAAGGCCTCCATAGACTTAATCAAGGAGGGTCCTGCGAGGTTAAGGAGACTCGCTCAAACACATAAAGTACTAAAGATGCCTCTTCGAATAGATTGGAAGGCCTTAGAGAGGGCTTATGAACTTGATGTGTCGAATTATGAGGAACTGCTTGAGATAAAGGGTATTGGCAAAGGAGCTCTCAGAGCCCTGGCTCTCCTTTCAGAGCTCGTCTATGGGGAAAGGAGTAGTATCAAGGATCCCGCTAAATATTCGTTTGCATTCGGTGGAAAAGACGGGGTTCCCTTCCCTGTCGATATTAAGTTAATGGATGAGGTAATCTCCTATCTCACATCAGCAGGGATCCCAAAATCTACCCTCAAAAGGTTAGTTAAGGGACCTCTCTCTGATTTTCTGTGAATTCCAGTAATAAAGCTAGAAAAACTCCTCTAATCCTCTCTCTCGCTTTCCAAGCAGTTCCTTCAGCTTGTCGAAATCCTCCTCCAGTAAAGGCTTAAGTTTAGGGTTGTATAACGCTGCTGCTGGATGTAGTGTAGGCATAAGCATCCTAACCTTCCCAAAAAGGCGAATCTTGAGTATTTTCCCCCTTATCCTCATTATAGAACCCTCTCTCCTACCAGCCTTCTTAAGTAGCGTTAGAGCGCTATGCCTACCTAAGGCTACTATTATCTTCGGATCTATTAGCTCGACTTGCCTCTCTAAGTAAGGAAAGCAGGTTTCTATCTCTTCAGGTCTAGGGTCCCTATTATGTGGTGGCCTGCATTTAACCACATTCGTTATGAACACCTCCGATCTGGTCAGCCCTATTGATTCGAGTAGGTCTGTGAGTAGCTTACCGGCTGCACCAACGAAAGGCCTTCCCTGGAGATCCTCATTCCTCCCAGGTGCTTCTCCAATGAACATAACCTCTGCCTTTGGGTTGCCCTCCCCTGGAACGGCATTAGTCCTACTAAGGTGTAGAGGGCATTTCTTGCAGTCCTTAATCTCCTTAGCTATCTCTTCCAGGTTCAAGTTCGCACCCTCGCTATTGGAGGCATTGCTCTCTTATGAGAACTCTTGGCATGGAGCTCTAGAACCCTGTCTACATCTTCTCCGAACTGTTTTCTCACTTCTTCGGTTTCCATTCTTAAATCGAATACGGCATGTAATATCAGATCTATCCTATCATAGGTTATCCCCAGCTCCTCCTCAGCCTTATGTCCCGGCCATAGCTGAGGACTGCTTGGCTTAGTTAATATGTTTTCCGGAATCCCAAGATGTTTACCTAACCACCTCACTTGAGTCTTATACAGGTCCCCTATGGGCAGGAAGTCGACCCCTCCGTCCCCATATTTCGTGAAATAACCTATTAGGATCTCACTTCTATCTCCAGTTCCCGCTACCAACAGGTTCTTACTATTCGCCACGTAGTAGAGGAGGGACATCCTTATTCTTGCTCTAAGATTCCCCAACGCGACCTTAGAATCAGGTGTGAAGAAGGGCGATTTACTGTAGGCCTCAACTATATCAGAAATATCCCTATACCAGTAGGTTATATTGAGTCTCTCAGCTACAGATCTCGCATCCTCGATATCCTGGCTAGGTGTAACATTAGCATCCGGCATTATGAGTCCATAGACTCTCTCATTACCTAGAGCCTTCACTGAGAGATAGGCAACGACTGTAGAGTCTATCCCACCGCTAAGCCCTATAACAACGCCATTAGTCTTAGAACCGGCGACCATACCCTTAATGAAGCCGGTAATAAGATCAGATACATTTTCCCAGTCCAGTTTCAGCATTTCTAATGTTAGCATAATACGTATCGGGGGGCTATATTTTTACATTTTTCGTGGTCTTATGCGAGGTGCCCTAAATTGAACTGGTTGGGCGTAGCTTCGCTAATACTCCTACTGTTCGTCCTGACCTCTCCTTGGTGGTGGATCGAGGGTCTCTTACCTAATCTGGGTGGCTACTTCAAATATGTTGGTAATCCAATAACCTTTGTATGGTCGTCGGGAAATAAGTCATCATTAGGGATGGCTCTTCAAACATTTTCATGGCTTTCAGATGAAGGCAGGCTTCCTCCAGGCTCTAAGTATAGAACTGGCTTGACAAAATTCTTCCTCATGCTGAGCACACTAATGCTCTCGCTTGGCGGACTTTCAGCCCTGTTTGCTCTCATAAAGGAGAATACTAACGCCTACTTCTTGGCAGCCTTGCTAATCTTACTGGCCTTCATCTTCTACGAGCTGGGATTCATGATAACGGAAGCTCCAAGGGAACTCTCGCTTACATTTGAAGTAGAAGGGGAAGAAGCATGGGTCAAATGGGGGGAGGGCATAGGGAAGTACTTGGATTTAGGGCTAGTAGTGCTTTTAGTATCTGCCGGAATCATTAACAGGATATTTTACGAGTATGAACCAGGCCCCCCAAGGAAGCCTCCTAGGAGAAGGGGTAGGTATTGGTGGTAAGTTTAGAGGAATTGGAAAAGAAGCTAGTAATAGCTAGAGAGCTACTACGAAGGGATGTAGGTAAAGCTCTATCTTTGATGAAGGAAGTCGCCTCAGAGGCGATTAAGATGGCAGCTCCTGGGTGGGATCCACGGTACGAATGTCTTGCGGAATACTCCTCTTTACGAAAGATGCCTGACTTCTTTCGGGAGATGGCCGATAGGATAGAGTGGTCTTGGAGATTTGCAATGGAGGCTAAGGAATTAGATGCCTTAATGGCCCTTTCCTCCGCAGCTTTCCTAGTTGAAGTTGTTAGAAGGCTCAGATGAACCTAACTATCTCTTTTCCGCTTATATTAGCATATATTTCCACGAACCTTTCGAAATTCGTTCCTCTTATCTTCTTCATTAGTATCTCTTCTATCTGGAAGGTACCACTGGGGTCCTTCATGTAAACTTCTATCCTGAGTGGCTTCTCTTCCCCCCTCAGCAAATCTACTTTCTCTATGGATAACGCCGAATACTTGTGAATATCATGACCTCCCAACCTGAAGGGAAGCCTTGCCCTCTCCTGTTCCATGTCGCAACCATCGGCTGTTGCAACTACGCCTGCCTCAATACTTGTGGGCTCATACCTACCCATGTGGCACATTATCGATTCATATACCATGCTCGCTATCTTGGCCGCCTTACTCTCATCATCATAGATAAGAGAGAGCATCTCTTCCACGAAGGGTTTTGCTAGAACTATGCCCAGAAGTTCATGTTCATCTCTATGGATGGAATTTCCTATGTCATGTAGGTAAGATGCTATTGTGACTATTACCTTTGAGTCCTCGAAGGTTCGCCAATCTTCCGTAACTAAGATCTCAGGACCTAGTATATCCACGATCTTAAGGGAATTCCTAGTTGTAATCAGGGCGTGTATTTTCCCATGATCGTTATACTTTAGCCTATGGACAAGTACTATATTTGCCATCTCTAGCAGGCTGGATATCCTCTGATTAGATCGTAAGTAGTTATAGATGCGAGTTAGCTTATCTGATGAGTTGATCCTTTCACGTATTTCATGTTCGAGTATTTCTTCTAGGGTGTTCATATATGGCAAAGGGATTATTACCTTTTAAAGACATCTAACTTCGTATTTAGATAGGCGAGTTTAGTGATCACCTTGAATCCGAATATTCGGCCATGAATGGGTCACTTTAGGATACCAAGTCTCTTAAATGCATCTAATATCATTTCCTTTGGAGGTACGCTGTAATACTTCCCCTCCCACTTATATACCCTGCTGCACGCAGAGGTATATTTACCAATGTCCTTGAAGGTGGGATCCACATCAACTCCATTTACCCTAACAGTTGGAATACCTAGCACCTTGTGGCGGCATGCTTCTTCATCATTAGCAAGGAGGATGTCTTCGATTTCATAATCGTCGATTCCTGCTTCTTTTAGGGCCTCAGAGACAGACGATACGACTGGGTCCTTTGGGCATTCGGGAGTATAATATATCGTGATCTTAACCTTAGCCATTTAACCACCCATTAGTAGATGAATACCCCATTTTTATTCTCTTTGGATCGGCAGCTCACATTTAATATCACAATAGGATAAGGGAATATCTTTAGAGTTAATGTGGGGAACAGAAAAATAATGTAAGCCGAGCTGGTGGGAGAACCCCCTCCCTTGGAAAAATGTTATCACCTTCCTAAGAATAGGTTTTATTCCTGCTCCAGCAAGAATGCGGGGATGAGATGAAACACGACTTACATGGAATTATCCCTTCTAAGCTTTCTACAAGAGTTATAGCTCACCTAGTAGACCTGATAATAACTTCAGTAGCATTTTCGCCTGTATACCTCCTAGTAAGTTCCTTAATTAGTTCCCTCCCTCCATTCTTCCTCACAATATTGGTATCCTCTTACCTCATCCTTCTAATACTCTACTTCGTTATTTTTGAAGGGATCAGCTCTACTTCTCCGGGTAAGCGGCTCCTTGGACTTTATGTCATCTCCCTGGACGATATGACCGAGATAGGATTTAGGAAGGCATTTGCAAGGAATGTGATGAGGTTATCGGACATGGCAACTCTCTACCTCGTTATCCTCTTCTCAAGAGCTGGTATGAGGATAGGAGATATTGCCGCTAACACAATTGTCGTCTCTAGGGAATTACTGTCCCTCGAGGTACCTCGAGGAAACGATCCAATTTCTAGAGACGTTAGATCAGGTATAGAGATATCTCTATTGGCCCTGACGGAAGAGAAGCTATCAATTACCAGTGAAGATACTAAGGAGAAGTTGATTAAATATATCGAGAGGTATGAGGGCCTCCCTTCATATAGGAGGATCTATGAGGAACTGGAGGAGTTCGAGTCGATAGAGGAGGCTAGGAGGATTGCAGCCGCCATGATAGTAAATCCTCCCTTAGGAAGTAAACTATTAGGCATACAGGATCTCATAGAGATTTATGAACGTGCATCGAGACTCTGCTACTATATAGAGAGCAGGGATCTATTAAAGAAGAGAGCTAACCTGATGAAGGGGCTAATCAATATAAAAAGCAGATCCCCGAGGGTATCTGAACTAATTAG
>JAGGTZ010000026.1 GCA_021158805.1 Thermoproteota archaeon
CTCCATCACCGCTCCCCTCCCTGCAGACAATCATGTAGTGCTCTTCCCCCGAGATGAGCCCTGAGAGAGCAGCTTTCCTCCTCAAATCTCCCATGAGCTTCCTAGCCTCCATCTCCCCAACTCCCGACCACTTAACCTCAATGAACGTCGTCGATACTCCCGGGTCCCTGACCACTAGATCAATCTCCTCCCCCTTCCGCCACCATCTCCCAACTTGAACAGGTCTAGTGGGCAGGAGCCTAGCTTCGTACATCAGGGGAACTAATTCCTCAACTACGTTCTCGAAAACCCCGCCCATGTATGAGGGGAAGTCCTCCCTCACCTTATTCAATGCCTCCTCCAAGAGTCCCATCTCCAAGAGGTGCCTCATCCTGTAGATGTACCTGAAATGGAAGGAGAAGTAGTTGTCCACAACGGCGAGCTTGACCGTCCTCCTGTATTCTAGGGGCCTCTCCTTCCTCACTACTATATAGCTTCTCCAATAGGCGCAGATAATTTCCTCTTTCTCTTCATCCGAGAGCTCTTCTTTCGACTCTGCGAGGACTTCCTCGACTACTTTCCTTATATCATCCTCTGAGAGCTCTTCTTTCTTCTTACCCTTAAGCGCATCGACTATCTTATCACGGTAGGCAAAAAGGAGGGCTGCTCCAGCTCCAAATGCTGCTCCGCCGTACTTGGCTATATCACCGAGGTCTATGCCCTCCTCCTGTCCCTCGACCGGTCTCCTCCTTGGGGGTGGAGGTGGGGCATCCTCTTGGCCCTAGGCCTAGGTGGTAACGGTCTAGGCCTTGGTCTCCTTCTCCTCAGTCGAGGAGTCAAATATACCTCCTAAACATCAAGCTGGTAAATTATCTAGTGAATCGTGCGCCTCTTGAGGATGACACCACGAATCTTCTATTCCAGCAGCCCGAGAAGGTAGCTTGGATCTCCCCTAGGCAGGATGGCGACATACCGATGAGGGATATTGTTTTAACGCTGATGAGGAGTCTCGAATATTAGTCGCATGCGTATCGCGTGTGTAGATGTTGTTTTTAAGTGTTTATCGACTTAACCTAAGATTCAGACTGGGAGAGGCATAGAGGAATCTCCTATCCGAAAAATCCGGAAGTTTTATCGCGAAGCCCAATGCAACGGATGCTAAGGACTGAAGCTGCCCAGCCTAACCACGTACAACCTAGATAAATATCTTTAGAATCATCCAGATAGCAGCTCCTAGAAGTATCAACGAGAAGAATCCTCTCAACCTCCTCTCATCTATCTTTACATGCATTCTAGAGCCTATCTGAGATCCGAGAATGACCAGAAATCCAAGGGATGCGGCGAGCATTGGGTCTATCCCTCCCCTCGCTACATGACCCAAGAAGGACATGGAGGATGACGATAGGGCCAAGAAGCTATTCGTGGCCATGGCTATCCTGAGAGGGACTCCTCCTAGGATCACACAGATGGGAACTATCAGTCCTCCTCCAGATATTCCAGCCATCCCAGCTAGAAAGGCCACTGTAGCCACAGGAGGGATCATTCCGGCAAGCTGGATCTCATAACTAATCTCTCCAACCTCTCTCCTGATCATGAGGAGCCTCAGTCCCTTGAATTCCTTCTTCGACAGTATCATGAGGGCTGACGCTATCAATAGAGATGAGAAGCATATCTTGAGGTAGACCGAGGGAATTCTGTAAGAGACGAATCCTCCTAGAAAGGAGGAGGCTCCTACTACCGCTCCAAGTATTACAGCTAGGGACCAGTCCAAGAGCTTGTGTTTCCCGTGGTAGACGATCACCATGGAAAGCCCTTGCAATGTTATCAGGAGGAGACTTAGCGATGCAGCCCCGTAATAGCTGAGGTTGAGCAGCGTTATCAGGATGGGTACGTAGAACTCCCCTCCGCCCCTTCCAAACATTGAGAAAATCAATGAAACTAGGAAGATTAGGATTGCTGCCATCAAGAGCTGATGCATGGAGATCGCTACTTAAGTTAGCATATTAAAATAAACTTAGTCAATTCTAAATGCGATTACGGATTGAGAGAGAATCTCGTGCTTACGCTAGATCTATGCCTACACGTTCCTCTTCGCTAAGATCTCCTGAACTTTGGGTGCAATATTGTTTCCTACTATTCGACACGCATTAGGAGGAGCTATTCCAGCCGCAATAGCCTCAGCGCAGTCTCTACATGTGGGGAAGCCGCATGCCCCACAGTTCATCTTTGGGAGGAGGGAGTATATCTCATCAACGATGTTCTCATCCCTGATTTGGTAATGAGCAGCTATCTGTGGTGTCTGAGCTATTAAAGGTATTGATTGAGGTAGATAAGCTGGCCAGTATAGCCCTCTGGCCCTCATCCGAATTCTCATCCCTCTTCCTCTGTTTCCTCTCCATCTCCATCTGCATCCGTAACCCAAGGTGAGCACCACTACTTAAGTTAGGGCTGCCTATTAAAGTTAGGTGATGCTGATCTCCTTCACATTTCCCAAGATGTGTTCCTTGACATCCCTTGAAAATAGGTGATTGGGGATGGTAGAGGTCCTATCGCACTATCTCGCCTCTAGTTCCCTTAACCTTCTCTCTATGTACTCTAGCTCTCTCTTCAGGTAGTCTCGTTCCCTCTCAAGGTACTCTCTTTCTGAGTAGGGAATTGGCCAGAAAGGTGACCACGGCGGATACCAGTATCCAAGCATGTAGAGGGTGAAGAACCAGCGGCACCAGCCCCTACCTCTCCCCCACCATAACCAAGGCCACCAGTAGTACCACCACATACCATCCCCAAATAAGTAAGTTCTCTAACATCTTAAAATTGTAGTATTGGTTTATCACCCCATTATATCGGATTATGATAATTGATACCGCGTGAATAGAATAATTATTTTACATAAAGTACCCTTATAGTGATCGTTCTTTAGCGGAAGAAAACCATGACCTATGAGGGAGGACCGATATCCTCGAACGAGACCAAGTAGTTCGATGAAGCATCAAGACGAGAATCCATCTTCTATAATTTGGGACTCTACCTCTTCCCTCTCCTGCCTCACGCTTTCTGGATGTTTGTCTAATCTTAGAAAACCTGCTGTGTGGAGAATAGTTCCATGAAATTTTTATCCTCAGGGACCCTTAGAGAACTTATCCTCCCAATTCTTCACCGCTGTCATGACAGCCTGCTGGAAGTTAGCCTTCTCGTTGAGTACGGTCGTCTCCACAGGAACCAAGCTCCGCTGCGCGCGTGACCGCTGAAGAGCTTATTTCCCGCGAGAGGCTTCCTCACCTGGGAACTACCTCCACGCCCAAATTCTCGGCCATCCTCACCAGCTCCCCGTCGAACGTAGCCAGCACAGCATCATAGCGTACAGCCGTCGATAAAATCAAGTAATCGTTCAGGTTGCGGACTGAACCAGTTTTCAGCAATTCCAAGGAGTCTAGCACAGCATCAGGAGGTTCGGCCACGTATCTGATCCTTCGATCGCTAAAGTACTCATCTATCTTGCCGATCATGAAGTCTAGGGGAACCTGCAGTCGCTTTATCATGACCCAGAGGTATTCATGGAGGACTATCGATGGTAGGATGATGCTCCTTGCTGAATCAAATATCTCAGAAGCTTTCTCGTGATTAGGGCTGTCCTCAACAGTCTCGTAAACCAGGACATTGGTATCAGGGAGAAGTGGCTTCATCCAGCATATCCTCCACTGCTTGCTCTATCTCCTCCACGCTTATGCTCCTGCCGAGCCTTATCGTGAGGCGCTTACGCCTCAACGGGGAGATCTTTATGATCCCCTCCCTCTCATCGTAGGAAATTTCGACGAAGTCTCCCTCCTTTATGCCGGCTTTCGCCCTCACACTGGCTGGTATCGTAACCTGATAGTTCCTGGTGACCTTAACAACGCTCCCCATATAGTAAACAATAAAAATAGTAATATATAAAAATTTCTACTAGATTACTAGGTTGCTTCGACCTTGAATCCCACCTTTGAAAGGTGAGGGAGGCTACTGGCTATCAAAAGGTTTCATTGTTCGTGTGAGGGCAAGGGGGCAAAATAATTCTGGAATTAGGTCTTCTGCTGGGATTTATTACAGCAAGTTCGAGGAAGGAGTGAAAAACAGTTGAGGGGTCGGGAATGACTAAAATAGTCTTAACTTACGAGGTGACACACAGCTGGGACATTGAAGACCGCTAACCGAGTATCAAGGACTTCTTCAGCGGGCAATAGACATTATCTGGGAAAACACGACTTGGAAGAGCACGCGATGAAGCTGGTTGAAGATCTGAGGGCCAAGCTGGAGGTTTATGAGGACATCATATTCGCCTACGTCCATGGAAGCTTCCTCAGAGGTAAATTTAGGGATGTGGATGTCGCGATATGGATTGAAGGGGGTAAGACCGAGGCGTTTCATTACACGGTGGATGTCTCAGCGGAGCTCTCCAAGGAGTTCCCGATAGATCCTCACGTGCTGAATGAAGCTCCCATTCTCTTTTAATACCAAGTCTTCACTAAGGGAATGCTCCTATTCTCGAGGGGTGAAAGAGTAAGATCGAGGCTGCAATCAGCTCTGAGCTCACCGGTAGCTTGAAGAAGCCAGCATTCATTGCCTAAGTGGTCCTAGACCCTGAAAGCGAGTTGAAATCAGTACCAGCCTAGTAGGTCGTGCTCCATCCCGAAGAGGAGCAGACTTACCGGCCTGTAGAAGAGATCGTTCATCAGGCTCACGACTACACCCGGAAATGTTAGGGGCCAGCTAAGATAATACGGAGGACACACGGAAAGGGGAAGAGGTGCATAGAACATCGTGAGCCATAGGTGGTGGAAAACTGATTATGCTTATCCTGAAGAAACCCAAGCCCCAAATCTGGTCAATTCTTCCCTTAGGCCCCCGGACAAGGCATGCGACTTGGAGGAGTTCGTGGCTTACTGGGTCCCTCAGATCGTGTTGATGATTCTTTCTGGAGACCCTCATTACTGCTTTATCCTTTCTTACCCTCCTGAGGCCCTGTGAGGGCGGTTATCGAATCGATAGGTAGGTAGACCTCCCCGTCCCCCAGAAGGTGGGAGGTGCTACATCATACCCACTACGGTTCTCGGGTTTCAAAAGCAGCGGTAACAGAAGGGAAGGACATTGCTGCCAATATTACAGTAACCCAACCAGCTTGAGAAGTATGGGGATTACAGTGGCTCCCCATACCGTTATTACAGTACCTGAGGTCCACCTGAAGTTGCTACTCATCTCCTTCCTTAACTCGCTCACTTCCCTCCTTAACTCTTGAATGTCTCCCTTCAGCTCCTTCCTCAACTCTTGAATGTTTCTCTTTGTAGCTGCATTAAGATCGATCATTTCCTTCCTCAGCTCATTTATATCGCTCTTGGTGGCCACATCCCTCAGGACGGCATTTATTACAGCGAGCCTGACATCGGGCTCGGCTACGAGCAGCTCGGCTAGCCTCTTCCTAGCTGAAGGGTCCTTCTCGAAGAGGTCAACCACCTCTCTAGCTGTTAAACCCACATGGATTTAAGGCGACGGAGGATATAAGAGTTGCTACAAGTATGAAGGTAATGGAATCCGGTTAACTTCTTCGATTAACTGTTCTTCGATACCTCCCTGAACTGAACGTGAATACCTTTAGGGTGGCATATCGGTAACCTATGTAATGTACAAGAGCCCGGTACACCATGAACTACGCGCATCTGCCTGGGCGTATCGTTCGTAGCGCCCCCTAGGAACGGAGAGTGATAGAGTAGATGGGGACTCGCGCGAAAAA
>JAGGTZ010000185.1 GCA_021158805.1 Thermoproteota archaeon
GAGGATTCCCTTAAAGGAAATCGGGAAAAAGCTTGGAATCTCAGATGTTGCAGTAAAGAAGAGGATAGATAAGCTTGAGAAAGCGGGCATCATAAAGGGCTATACCGCAAACATAGATCCTAAAGCCCTGGGGTTCTCCATAATCTCCCTCACAGGCGTTGATGTAGAGCCAGGTGATTTGATAAGGCTGGCTAGGATCCTTTCATCAAAGAAATACGTCAAATCAGCTTGGATCACAGCAGGAGACCATTCGATAATGCTAGAGATATGGGCCAAGGATAGCGAGGAAATGGAACATATAATAAAGGAGATCGAAGGGATGCGGGGCGTTAATAGGGTTTGCCCCGCCGTCGTAACCCAGAAGCTGAAGACAAGATGTTAGCTAGCCCTCTATTAGCTTACCACCCCTCTTATGAGTGTATAATACGACCGCAGTGTGAGTGGTCTCTACCCCTTCTATCTTGAGCAGTTTATCTTTAAGGAACTTCCTAAACTCTACCATGTTATCGGTATTTATGACCGCTACTACATCGAACTCGCCAGTCACCTCATAGAGATCGATCACCTCAGGATATTTCTTTAGGGAGTCCGTAACCTTATCTAGTAGCTTGCTCTCTACTTTTATATTGACTATAATCTGTAGCTTTGCCATCATCTCACCCTAATGACCACGAGCCTGCCTCTGAATTTATCTAGCAGCTCCTTAGGAGTGCGGACTGCTTTACCTTTTAACCTTCCCCTTTCAAATATTGCTACGAAATCGTAAGGATCCGCCTCCCTGATAAATTCCTTCTCATCACCTTTTATCACGAAAGTAGTCACTTCGTAGCCTCTTTTCCTGAGTAACTTAGCTATATCTTCCAAATAGGACAGGGTTATGCTCTCTAACTCTAGGAGTTCTTTCATATCTTCAGATTTAGCTAGGCTTACTAGGAAGATCCTGTGCCTTCTATCGAAGTAGTCAGCTAATGTCTTGGCTGCCACCTCAACTGGTAGGCCCATGGGCATAAGTACCAAGACCTCCATCTTGTAGGCTGCCGGCTTGATCTCGTCGGCATATAGTTTAGACATTGCAGGCATGTTCAGAACCCTCCTATAGGCCATAAATAATAGGATCCCAGCGAGAAGCCAACCTAGGCCAAGGGACCTACCTATTGGGTGGAAGATTACCATCAGAGCCATTATGATCAATGCCGCTATGCTTCCGACTAGCCCAGTTAGTGGGACTGTTTCCTTACCTATGTGGATCGAGGGGCTCTTCCATGGCCTGTACGCATCCTTATCTATCTTTCTTAATCTATACAGGGAGATGTTCACGAAGATATAGGTAAACAGGGCTGCAAACGTATATAGATCTGCGACCTTCTCTAAGCCCCCTAGGAATGCTAACAACATCCCAATTACGCCGAAGAATATGATCGATCTAGTCGGTGTCCTATACTTTGGATGGATCTGATTAAACCAGTCGGGAAGCTGCTTGAACTTAGCCATGGAGAAAACTATTCTAGAGACCCCAACAACCCCTGTGTTTGCTGAGGCCAAATTCACTGTGAAGCCTGTAAAGGCTACCAGTATCGACAGAGGGCCGCCAATGTACTCTATCTTCCTAGCCAAGGTGACTAAGGGGCTCTCAAGATCGTTTGCTAAGTCAACCCAGCTGACCATTCCCATGCTAAGCACAGACAGTCCCAAGGCGAAGATGAGGACCATGAGGACCGATAGCTTAGTCGCTAGAGGTATCCACCTATAAGGTCTCTTCGTCTCCTCAGCCGCCTGAGCAATGGAAGCAATCCCTACATAAGAGCTCATGGCTAGGGTAACTCCATAGATGAAGTTCTGGTTTTGTATATCCATAAATGGTATGTAAGATACATCTAGAACTTGAGGAGAACCTATCTGGCTTATCTGCTTTAAGAATAAGCCCAGATCGAAGTTGAATAGTATACCCATGACCAGTATAATAGCCTGGACGATGAGGCTGGGCACAACCATTATCTCATTGAGGGTCGATGATTCCTTGATCCCTAGCACGTTGATAATCATCAGGAAGGCCACCATGATTAAGGTAACCAAAACAAGGTTTCCCACACGAAAGGGACCTATCTGAGTTACTTCTCCAATTTGAGGTATGAAGAAGCTCAGATAACCTGTAGAAGCCATTGAGAAGAGGGTAATATCTACTGTATAGGCGAGAAGCATCATCCAGCCGGCGGCAAACCCTGCCAAGTCATTAAAGGCCTTCATGGAATATATTTGGACGCCGCCAGCATAGGGATAGGTTGAGGCTAGCTCAGCATAGCTGAGTCCCGTAGCTATATACAGGATGGCAGCCAAGCCGAAGGCAAGAGGTGAGCCTCCTGCAGCGTAAAGCGCTACAAGCCCTAGTGCAACGTATATGTCAGCGCCCACATCTGCGTATCCCATGGAGAAGGAGCCGAACCATCCTATGTCTCTCTTTAATGAGACCCTTTCCTCTCCCCTCTCCAAAACCCCACCCTTCTCGCGAAAAATCACAGGGGATATTAAAAACCTATTTAAGTCCTGCTCTAAGAATGCTGGCCCTTAGAATTCCGTCTATTGAACATGAATCTTGCTAAGAAGGGGGCTCCAAAGGCTGTAATGAGCGAATATAAAACCAAGGAAGAGTAAAGTGTCTCATCTAACGTGCCCAATCTCAACCCAGTTTCCGCAGCTGCAATTACCAAGCTCAACTTCGCCCACATTATCATCCCCATTATCACAGACCTCTTCAGTCCTAATTCCTTCCTAGCCGATATGGCTGTTCCAATTACCTTACCTAGAAGACTCAACCCAATGAGACCTGGTAGCAGGAAGACATTCGTCTTTAGGATAGCATCGACGATATTCACCTTTACCCCGACCAATAGGAAGAACATAGGTAGGAATAGAGCATACCCAAATGATGCTAGATTTCTCAGGAGGTACTCACTGGAATATATGAGCTGTGATACTATAACACCGGCGAAGAAAGCCCCAACAACACCGTGAACCCCAGAGAGTTCAGCTAAGGCAGTAAAGATTATCATAAGGACCATGCTAAGCCTGGCAGAGAAGTGATACCTCCTCTCTAGATCCATAACCTTCTTAGTCAGCTTTGAATAGACCTTAACCAGCTTATAAGATGGATAAAGGATTAGTATGGATAACAGGATTACTAATAAGCTGCTACCTGAAAGAGCAACACCTTCGACGAAGAAGGCGAGCAGGAACATGCTAAGCATGTCAGAGACAGCTGTTGCTCCTAACAAGAGCTTAGTGAAGGGTACCGACCCGGGCTTAGTGGGTTCTTCGAACAGATATTCCATCTCCACTACAGTGGGTAAGACTACTCCTACTGATGTGGTGGATGATACGACGCCTATGAGCCATGGATTTATCCCTAAAAAGGAACCTAGAGCAAACCCAAGGAGAAAAGGTATGAAGGTAGCTGCAGAGCCTACTAAGAGGGAGATGAACGTATGTTCCCTCAGGAACTCAAGCTCCACCTCAAGTCCAGCCAGGAAGAGGATGTATATGAGGCCAAAATCGAAGAGGAAGGAGAACCAAGGTGAAGATGGATTAATAAGTTTCAAGAACGAGTTACCCACTACAATTCCCATTATGATCTCCAAGACCACGCAGGGAATCCCAGATTTCCTCGCTATCAATGGGGCAAATATTGCTAGTATGCCAAGTATTGCCAGCTCAACGATTTCCAAGTATCTTCCCCTAGCTTAAGCTCTTTGATATAATAAAAAGCCCTCAGCTTTTACCTGCTGATAGCCTATCTAAGATGGATTTCCACCCAGGAGATAGGTACTCGCTTATTTCAGATCCAACGGTCAGGAGGTGAGCTTCCACTAAGTCGGCCACGGCGCTTCCTTTACCCGTTAATTTGTATACAACGCCTCTTTTAGAATCTGGATCCCTCTCCTTAACTACTAACCCTTCCTTAGCTAGATGGTTCTTTATGTAGTAGTCCAAGCTAACCATCTTAGACCTCCTAGAGTCCGAACTCTTCTTTCCTTTCGCCCTAATATGAATTAAATCCACGAGCAGGTAAGGCGTAGATTTTATACCTCTCTTCTCTAGCTCTCTCAAGATGTAGAGGATTGCTAATGCTGTTTCCTTGAGCTTCCATGTGGGGAATGTCAATAATTCTTGATATCCTGTCTCGGTCAGGATTATCGCTCTTCCACTAATGTACATGGCGGCATGGAAAAGAGGTATAGCGTATATCCCGTGACAAACCACTAGAGGCCTCATATCTCCCATGAGGCTTTTGGCCTTAGAGAGCACCCTTATTATCGTCAATTGGTCTGGTCTGCCAAGTGAAATCTCTTTTACACGACCGGAGGTTACTATCGATAGCTTATAGGTGAACTCCTCA
>JAGGTZ010000199.1 GCA_021158805.1 Thermoproteota archaeon
ACGGGCCAATCCAAGGCATAACTAACTAGCATTCCAGAAAGAGCCGATGCCCCTCCCAGAAAGGATGAGAGTATTAGCTGTATATGGGCTTTTCTGACGAGCTGTATGGAAGTCGATACAGGATTGTAGAGTAGGGCGAATACTAGAAATCCTCCCGTCAACTTCAGGGTCAGGGCTATCACTATCCCAGCAAAGGAGAGGATCGCCAGGGTATGTAATTGAACGTCTATCCCCTCAGCCTCAGCGACCTTCTTATCATATATCATGGAATCTATCTGGATTTTATAGGAGATAATGTAGAGCGAGAACCCAAAAGCGGCTAATACCAAGATGACAAATTTCTGGGGGGTAATTGCAAGTATACTACCCCATAGAATGACAGCAACCGAGGAAGTGGCTAGGACCTTAGCATTAGACATGTAAATTGAGAATAACGCTATGGCCGAGCATGCTGAGAATATTGCCATGCTCACTAGATCTCTGCCATGCGATATCTTCGTAAATATCAGTCCTAGCAGGAGAGAGAGTACAACGGCCATCACCATAGCAGAGTATGTGGGATCAAAACCTAATACGAGTCCGATAGATGCCCCAGCTAACGCGGCATGGGCTATGCTGAAGCTCATCGTTGTGATCTCTAGTCTCTGTATGTAGAATCCTATAGCCCCGCACAGACTACCGCTTATAATGGACGCTGCTATCGCGAGTGCCATGAGTCCGATCATCCATGAGTTACCTCCTCTATTCTTCCATCCTTCATCTTGACAGTAGTATCAGCCAAGTCTACGATTGGACTTACATCATGGCTTACGACTACTACCGTTGCGTTCTCTTCATCTACATATCTCCTTAAACTAGTAGAGACGATCATTCTGCTCTCCCTATCTAAACTAGAGAAGGGTTCATCAAACAGCGCTAATTTAGGTTTTCTAGCTAAAGCTCTGGCGATCATAACTCTTTGCTGTTGTCCCCCGCTCAAGGTACCTATGGGCTTATCCAAGAGACTTTCTATGTCCAAGAGTTCAGCGGTATACTCTACCCTTTCAATGTCCCGGCCGTTTGTCCCCTCGAAAATCGACTTGTAAGGTGCAAATCCAAGCAGGATCACGTGCATGGCTGTATATGTCTCAAAAGGGGGTTTCATGAAGTCCTGTGGTACATAGCTACAGTATTTCCTTACGGCTAATACCCTCCTGCTGCTCGTCCTCACCCCGAGTAAGCGGACCTCGCCTATGAAGGGCTTTAATAGGCCAAGTGAGGTCTCTAATAGGGTGGTCTTCCCAGCCCCGTTTGGTCCGGTGATCAATACGAGTTCTCCTTCCCTAATTTCTAGGTTCACATCTCTGATTGCAGGACGATCCGATCCCGAATATGAGACCCATACGCCATTGAAGCTTATGACATTTCCTCCTCGAAGAGATCGCAAATGGGTTGCACCTCAACCCATTTAGATGCTTCCGCTATACTCCTCTTTGAAATCTTCTCTATTGCATCCGGTATCTCGGGTTTCAGCCTCAACTTCAGCATCTTCCCATTCTTGACGTTAGTGAAGGAGAACTCAATGAAATTAGATTCCTCTACCTTTATGTTTAGTTTTCCAAGTGTACATCTTGCCGAAGCCTGGATTCCATCCAAGGCACAGGTATAAGGGGTTTTAAGAGGGGATTTGACCGTACAGGATAGATCCATTTCAGTATCGGGCTTTAACACTTCGACAGCCCTTACCCCTGCCCTGTATCCTATGACAAGCCAAGGCCCTTTATGTCCATGCAATGCAGCAGCCTCATCCAATGTAAGCCTACGATGGGTTCTAATCTCCAACAAGGGGTCTCTAGGCATATGTTCACCTCCTGCTCCTCCTCAGTAGGGCTATTATGATTACCGCCTCTACTATCGCGACTATCAATAAGGCGTATGTAGCTGCCATCCATCCCTGAAGCTTTTCTTTAACCTTATTAAGCTCTCCTAAGGTTTTTGCATTTTCTAAGGCTTGAGATAGCTTCATAGCGTTCCATTTCATCACCTCAGTTACGTTATTGAGATGAGGAGCTATTCCAGGGAAGTTCGTCAGGGCCACCTCCACAGCACCTATTTCTGCAGCTATCTTATTTCCAAGGTCGGTCCCGCTCTGAGCATTATCTATAACTAGGATTGCACCACTCTTTGTGGCATTCTCCACAAGGGATTCATACTGTTTAGCTGAGACCTTCTCCGGAGGAGGGTAAGTTGCAACTATATCAAATCCTAGGTAACTAGCAAATTCCTTTTGAAACATCATACAGAGCACGGGAGTCCCAGTAAATCCGTTGCTTGAGGAAAATTCTTTAAGCCAGGAGTCCGTCGCATCTATACCTGCAATACACTTGCTTAGCCTATCAGAGATGTTGATCCCTAGGTTCTCCTCTAGGGCTTTTGCCACATCCTTGTATCTCTCTTTGAGGTCTTTAGGTGTCCCCCATCCTCCCTTTATTTTCACTACTGGAGCCTCGCTGCCTGAGGCCTTCCTAAGATCCTCAACCCAAGGTTCGAATCCATGCATGAGAATGAGGCTGGCCTTGGCGAAGGCATCTACATCACTTGGCCTTATATCGTAGTGAGCTGGACACACCGAGGGAGAGGCTATGACATCTACTGAGACGAGGTCGCCAGCTAGATCGTCTACTATACTAGCTAGGACTGTTGTCGTACAAACTACTAATGGTTTTTCCCCATTAGAGGGAGCTATATTACAAAATAGACTTATAAGGAGTAAAGATGTGAGGACCACTGTATAGCTATGCCGTGACATAGTAACACCATCTTGTGGATAAAGTGTTACCTTTTAAATATATACATATACCTCTGGCAAGCCTTTCATTTGATGAATATGCGTCCAGTTCAATTTCAATGACTATTTAGGTGAGGATAATGGTGTAACTGGAAATTTTTGTATTCTACTAACCAAGTAACGTTTAAATATACCAGGATTATGCATTCTCATGTCAGTAGCCAGCGGTGGGGTGGGATCATCAAGCCAATCTATCCTCTTCTCCTAGTATTTCTCCTTATCCCTCTTCAAGTTGCAAATACAACCCCCGCTTTTACTCTGGGTATCTGAGTTTGATCTAAAGGAGGATATGCTCTTGTCCCCTCATTTATTTACCTTCTAAAGTCACCAGTTAAGATAGCTGTGGGCACATCTCTTGCATCCTTCATAGCTATGAGCCTGATATCCGCTGGCTTCAAGCTGGCAAGTGGGCATGTAGATTTGATAGCAGCCGTGGTGCTAGGGATTGGGACAGCTATTGGTGCTCAGTTGGGAGCCAAACTTATACCTAAAACTCCATCTTGGGCAATAAAATTGCTTTTCGGTATCATATTCCTCTATGTCTCCCTGAGATTTATTCTGAAGGCTTTCGGTATAATCATCTAATTTTTTCCACAAATCATTCTATCTTCAGATCTATGAAGGATACTTGCTGTCTGATCGAACCTATCTCAGCCACCGGGCAGTGCTGGCTACTTAAGTGCCATATCATCGAATCTAAGCAAGAGTATAGCTCCCTAAACCCGTGAAAATAGGTAACTGATCTTCAACAAATCACTTTAAGGTTCTACGTGGTATGTTCAAGGGCCGAGGAAAATGCAGGGGGTGAACCTAACTTCAATGGATCAGGTCGTAGGTACATTAATGCCCTTCATCTACTTGCTAATATTGGGAATAGTTCTCTCCCTCGTACTCTCCCTAGTAGAGCTCTTCTCCATTGATAGAGTACTTAAACTAGTGAGGGGGAGGAAGGCCTTCGTCTTCCTAGGGAAGGAGGCTTACTATGGTAAACTGTACATACCTCCTAGGAGCAAGGGCGGCTTCGAGGTGTTTTACGTTGACGAGAATATTGAAAATCCGGAATCGCTGATAGCTTTCCTTATTGAGAATTACCAAGAGACAGGTAATGAAAAGTTCTTAGAAAAGGCCAAGATACTCCTGG
>JAGGTZ010000052.1 GCA_021158805.1 Thermoproteota archaeon
TAGGCAGGAAAAGACTCTCTAGCCTGATAAACTTGGGTGAAGGAAGTGTTAGAAGCCTCATTAGAAGGCTCAGGGAGGCTGGTTTGATCGATACCAGTAAGGAAGGGTGCTATCTAACTCCAAAGGGGAGGGAAAAGGTTAAAGATCTCAGGAGATTCCTTAAGGGCCCTATAGAGATCGAACTATCCGAGTTAGTGCAGGATAAGGTATATGCATCTCTCGTAAGAGGTGTTCCATTGGAAAAGCTGAGAGTACTGGAAGTTAGGGATGAGGCGGTAAGGGCTGGCGGGAAAGGGGCCATAATCTTGGTATGTCTACAGGGAAAGTTGATCTTTCCTGAAACATCTGAACTACTGGCCAGATATCATCCAAAGGACGAGTTTAGAATAATGGAAGCTTTCAAACCTAATGAAGGAGATATAATAATCGTAGGGCTGGGATCTAGCCCACATACATCGAAGTTATCGGCTATTGGTGCGGCTCTTAGAGCTTTAGAGTTTGTGGATTAATCTCGATAAGATAACTATTAGCTAATGTGAAGCTAATAGCTATTTTTATATTTGATCGGGAGAAATTAGTCCACTGGTGTATTGTTTGAGTATTCGATGGACTAATCCGTCGTACATTCTATTTTTCATACTCCTAACTTCCACAATATTAGTATCAGGACAACCTACTCAACAGCAGATAGCCATTAGCCTAGATGCATCAGCAGATTCTTATATAGCAGAAGATAAACCTCAGTGGAAGGCAGGAGCAGAAGACTATCTTATAATCGGGTATACAAAGCATTCGTTCCAGAAAGATTGTATAG
Organism: Thermoproteota archaeon; assembly: GCA_021158805.1. Classification (GTDB taxonomy): domain Archaea; phylum Korarchaeota; class Korarchaeia; order Korarchaeales; family Korarchaeaceae; genus Korarchaeum. The sequence goes on from JAGGTZ010000052.1 coordinate 815, forward strand.
TAAAACCCACTTACTACAAAAAGAATGTCTTCTGTACAAGGGGATATAGAACTGAGGATATAAGGAGAATTGTCCTGCACTTTAACTTAAGTGCGATACCACCTGGATCGGAAATCGTTGAGGCCATATTACAACTCCATGTCCATACTCCGGAGAACAGCATCCCTATCAGGGTCTATGGACTCACAGAATGCTTCAAAGAGAAGGAAGTCTCTTGGGTAAATAGAGAAGAAGCATCTATATGGAAAGATAAAGGGGGTACTCATGAACTTAAGGTCTTAGATATGGGAATCTTAGGGAAATTCCAAAGGGATGTGGGCTTCTACAGATTCAATGTAACGGATTATTACGTTAAAGTATTTAGAGGTAAGGTTGAGAACTGTGGCATCCTGATAACTCCTGAGCTTAGAGAAGAGTCAACTACCGTAACTGTATATTCATGTAGCACATCTCCAACTCACCAAGAGTGTGACCCAAGTAAGCTATTTCCGCCAAGTCAATATGAGTATGAGAGGAGTGAGAGGCATTATGCTAAGTTTTTCAGTAGAGAATTTGCGCAAGAGAATGATAAACCTGAATATTCTCCCAAGCTCCTGATAAAGTTCATAGGACCGTCAGTCTCTCTTAAAAGTGACATAAGCAGCCTAGAGCTGAAGCAAGGCGACAGCTTCATCTTTAATGTGCCCGTTAAGGGAACCTTCCTAGGCAAGGTAGACTTATCTTACGAGATGGGAGGTGAAGGGATAAGTTTAGAGGGAATTAAGCCCGTCGACGTAGGGTCTGTAATTCCTCTTACCCTAAGCGTGAGTGAAGATGCTCCTCCAGGCTCCTACTTCATAAAATTAAATCCTGTAGTAGAGGGGTATGATCCATCGTACCTTACTCTCTCGGGCATTACATTAGGTATAACCGTTCTAGAGAAGAAAGAAGAGCTGAGGGATTACTTCCTAATATTCACTGACACTAAAGAGATATCTATTGCCCAGGGTGGGACTTCCAGCTTTAGAGTAAACCTCGTACCTAGAGGAAAGTTCTGGTCTAAAGTAAGTCTTGATGTAGAGAAGCCCGACTGGCTGAATGTTGAATTCTCACCACAGGAAGGAGTACCGAACTTCGCCTCAACCATAACATTAACAGCGTCCCCTTCAGCCCCCTTAGGAGATCATGAGTTCAAGATAATAGCCAGCGGAGGCAATATAACCAGAGAACTCGTTATTAAGCTCTCAGTTGGACCTCCAACAAGTACACAGCCGGTGACTGGTCCCACTACAACTACCAGCACACCCTCGATCACGACTACAGCTACCATTCAGACGGAGACCTCAACAGTGACGACCGAGAAGGAAACCACAACCCCTGCAGGTGGAGGATTTGATCCACTATACCTTTTGATACCCTTATTAGCTGTAATAGTCCTCCTAGTCCTTTGGAAATTCAAGAGAGGATAGTTCTCTCCCTCTATTTTTTATCATCAAAGAGAAACACCTTTAAACGATCCTCGATAGAGCGCATATATAATAGCCGCTGTTTACAGTAACTTGCCTCGGTATGAGGGTTACTAACCATAATGGTAATATTAGCGGTTATTATTCACCTAAGCCCCTAAGAGCAGGCCCTAGCATTACTAACACAAGACAACTAATCTTTTGAAATTCTCCCTCTCTATTTTTCCTCGATTGGCATGGTAGAATTGTGGGAGCAAGTTGGCGATACTCCAATAGTTAAGCTTGAGGATCGGAACGTATTCTTCAAGTTAGAGTATCTAAACCCAGGTGGTAGCCATAAAGACAGAATGGCCGTCTCCATGCTATTAGATATCGCTGATAGGTATGGAAGGGAAGGGGCGATTGTTGAGTCAACGAGTGGGAGTACGGGCGTAGCTCTCTCACTTTACGGCAGATTAATGGGCTTCGATGTATATATAGTAGCCAGGGAAACCGCTAGTCCCGTCAAGATCTCAATAATGAAGAAGCTAGGTGCACATGTCATACTATGCCCTAGCGTCCCACCGGAGGACCCAAGGAGTACTGTGTCCGTCGCCAAGAGGATAGTAGAGGAGAAAGGGGCCTATTTTACTAACCAAGATGCTAACCCAGCTAACCCAAGGGGACAAGAGACCATGGCTGATGAGATATTAGAGCAGATGAAAAGGGTAGATGTGTTCGTGATGGGTGTAGGAACAGGTGGGACTATTACAGGGGTGGCGAGGAAGCTCAAAAAAGAGTTCGATACTTACGTAATAGCTGTAACAGCAGAAGGTTCGAAGCTCGCCGAGAGTTTCGGGAAGAAGGGTGAATTTAAAGGGGATATTGACGGCTACGACTCCTTTCATATACCTAAGAACTTGGACCTCTCCCTAATAGACGAGGTATATGTCGTTTCGCCAGAGGAGGCAAAATCCTGGGCATCTCAACTGATCTCCAGAGGCATACTCGGAGGGCATTCCTCTGGAGCCCATTACAAGGCAGCTTTAGATGCTTCCAAGAGGTTCGAAGGTAACATACTAACAATCGCTGCCGACCATGCCCTTTACCATCCGTACCTATTCAATAGCTTCGACAAGGTTCGTATCTAATACGCCCCATTTTTAACATGGACAGAATATTATCCTGGGATGGAAAATGGATAAGA
>JAGGTZ010000064.1 GCA_021158805.1 Thermoproteota archaeon
CCAGGAGTATCTTGGCCTTTTCTAAGAACTTTTCATTACCTGTCTCTTGGTAATTCTCAATAAGGAAAGCTATCAGCGATTCCGGATTTTCAATATTCTCGTCAACGTAAAACACCTCGAAGCCGCCTTTGCTCCTAGGAGGTATGTACAGTTTACCATAGTAAGCCTCCTTCCCTAGGAAGACGAAGGCCTTCCTCCCCCTCACTAGTTTAAGTACTCTATCAATGGAGAAGAGCTCTACTAGGGAGAATACGAGGGAGAGAACTATTCCCAATATTAGCAAGTAGATGAAGGGCATTAATGTACCTACGACCTGATCCATTGAAGTTAGGTTCACCTCCTGCATTTTCCTCGGCCCTTGAACATACCACGTGGAACCTTAAAGTGATTTGTTGAAGATCGGTTGACCAGCTTCACTGCTTTACATGGGCCCGTTCTTGTTAGATTAAGACTTCCCAATTTTTGATCACGCGAGAAGAGGGATGAGCACTTGGAGCTCAATTAGGATATTTGTATCTATCTTAAAATTAAAGACAGCAGTAAATAGTATGTGTTGGTTGGGTATACATTCCTGACCTTGCTAATTATAGGCATGGGGATCGTTCTCATCCTTAAGAATACCATATCATCCTTAGAGAGGGCAGTGAATAGGAAAGACCCTGATGAGATCACAAGAGCCTTGAGTAGGGGGATTATCAGCAAGATCTTAGTAATGCTCAGGCGAGAATTAGTGAATGAAGCTCTGGACATCCTCTTCTTCTCAGCCAAATTCCGAGATTTTGCCAACATAGCAGATAGGTTAAACATAGATGATAGTAGGGCTCTGTTAGTCTCTAGAGAACCTCTGATCATCTCGTTAGATGTGGAAACCGAGATTGACATGGAAGCCAGACCTAGGGAGATTGGCCTATCTGTGTTCAGGATATCGGACTGGAGCGAGGCCTTCAGGATCAGTATACCAGAACTTAGCTCATTCAAGGAAAGATACGGCGTAGAGGTAAGATACTTCCTCAACTCCCTATTGGAGAGATTTGATCGTATCATTGGACACAACCTCTACGATTTCGATGTCAAGGTGCTTTCAAAGTGGGGTGTCAGCCTATCGAGAAAATTAATCATTGATACACTTGCCCTCTCATTCTTAATACTGCCTGAAGCGCCCAGTCACTCCCTAGAGTTCCTGAGTAGGATGTTCGAGATTAGCTACGAGCCTCACAAGCCTGATGAGGATGCCTATGCATCAGCTCGCCTCCTCCAATACTTAATTTCAGTTGCATCGGCTAAGGGAATAGAACTTAGAGCTCTTGCGACGATCTTCGAACCGATAAAGGGTCTGAGAGATCTTAATGTCCCACCCGTAAGAGTGAATTATCCTCCCAAGAAAGAGGGTATCGAGGCCGACTGCCTTGTAATAACTCCAGATGCGAGTCGATACGAAGTCAACTGGTATCCAGAGGTGGTCGCTGCTCCTAGACCGGAAATTGAGGAACCAGAAGATCCGCCTAGAAAGCTCGCTTTCACCACGGTCCGCTCTTATGTGGCTGGCGGGGGTAGAGATCCTTTCAAGCTGGAGGAACTTGCTAGCCTGCTCACAAGAAAAGGAGATCCTTACAGAGAATACGGTAGGACTCTCCTCTCAGAACTGAAGATGATAGTAAGAGAAGATCCAGTTCCAAGAACTGGATTTGCTGTCGAGCATAGGTATTTCCAGAAACTTATACCGAGGCTTAGAAGACGGTTCAGGAGAATCAGGATCAAGGGCTGGCTCATATTCAAGGCCTATGGAACTGATCCAGTAGGAACTCTGGAGATAGTGAGAGAACTAGCTGACGAGGTAGTAGTGGAATCTCTCTTTCCACCACCCTTGGAGGATCTGAGGTTTCATTGTCCAAGTAGAAGGATTAAGATGGTATTCATCAAGAAAGGGCTTGACGTGGGTGTCAGGCATACCAACTTCCTCGGGAAACTCCTCTCATCTCTCCTAGCTTCGAGGAGAAGGAGTGCCGTGATCGCATCTAATATGAGGGAGGAAATTGCGTCTGATAGAGCCTCTTCCCTCAGAAGAGCTGTTTCGATCACCTTAATTCCTACCAATATCTCTCAGCTCATCCGCAGGTCCTATGAGTTGGCCAATATGGGCTACGACATCGTGATCTTCTCTTCAGCTAACCTATCCCGTAAACTGAGGGTGGAACAGACGGATCTCCTCAAAGGATTGCTCGAGGTTAGCTGGCTAGCGGGTAGTGGACTTACAGTTCTGAGCGCATGGTCCGAAGTATTGAAAGATGATCACATCTCTAAAGTGAAAGAATATCTAGAACTGGAACCTGATGAGAGATTCCTCCTCAGGACGCCATTCACGGCCTTCGATTCCATCGATGATGCAATAACTAAAGTAGAAGAGATTGTAGAGGAGGTATGGGGCTTCCAGATCAGACCTTACCAGAGAAAATGTGCTTCTAGACTTCTTTCCCCATACTGTTCGGGCCATCTTATGACCAAGCCCTTATCGGTGATCATCCTTCCTACAGGTTCCGGAAAATCTCTTATATTTCAATCGGTCGCTAGACTCCTCAGAGAGAGAATCGGTGGCTCTACCGTGGTAATCTCGCCTCTATTAGCCCTAATGAGAGACCAAGTAGTGGCTTTGAGGAGAAGAGGGCTCAGGGTATGTGAGATATCAAGCGCATCAACTGACAGCATAGGGAGATGTCTGAAGGGATTAGAGAATGGGTGGTTCGATCTAGTGTATATCACACCGGAACAGTTGAGAAAAGATAACGTTAGGAGAGCACTAGAGAGGGCTGAGATAAACTATCTTGTGATAGATGAGATCCATACCATGCATAAGTGGAAAGACTTCCGACCCAGTTACTCATTCCTTGCTGACTATCTCAAGAAACGGAGAGAGGAGGGGTTCTGGTTCCCTTTAGCTGGTTTCACAGCGACGATTACAGGAGAAGGTCTTCAAGATGTGATAGATATGCTGACAGGATCTTCAGACTTTGAACTCGAAGAGATAGATTTCAGAACGGATTATAGGACAGGGGAGCTAGACTATGAAGAGATTAAGGTAATAAAGGGCCCGATAATGAGAGATAACCTTATCCTAGACGTTAGGGAGACCGAGAGTGGGCCTAATAGGCTCAAGGCTCTGGTAAACATACTGAGAGAACTTATCTCGTGGGCCGAGGAGATCTCAGATGGAAGACCTTGGATAGGCCTGATCTTCGCAAGCTTCGTCAGATCGAATAAGTGGTATGAGAATGCACCTCAAATAGCAGAATATCTTGAGAGGGAGCTCGGCGAACCTGTCTCCTACTTCCATGGGCAAATGAGTGCGGAAGATAAGAAGAAGATCTTAAGCGTCATCGAAGAGGTGAGTAAGGGGATTAGGAGGCAGCCGAGAATAGTCGTCGCCACGAAGGCGTTTGGTATGGGAGTGGATATCCCCAACATAAGGTGGATAGTACATCACATGATGCCCGAGAGTGTTGAAGACTACTATCAGGAGATAGGAAGAGGGGGAAGGGATGGACTTGATGCCAAGACTGTTCTACTGTACTCTAAAAGCTATGATTTCAATAGGAGGAGGAAGTTGCTGAGAATGGGATTCATACGCCCTGAACTCGTCTTGAACATTTACGAGAGGCTTAAGAGGGCCGACGAAGGTTCGATCGTACCGTTGATACTATTATTGCCGGAGAGACTCTTGGCCAAGAGATACAATGAGATCTCAGACATGCTTTCCAACGACTTATTCCCAGATGACCTTGAGAGGATTGTAGAGAGGGCAATAGCAGTGTTAAGCTCGGTAGGTGTCTTGGACTATGATATGACATATAGAGAGGTCGCCATTATCCGATCTGGTGGCGACCTATACCCGGCATATTGGATCGATGGAAAATATGCTGTAGTGCCTAGGGAAGTCGTGGGATCCAGAGAATTCGATCTTATACCTAAGCAGGATGGTCGGTTCTCGATAGTCAAGGGTAGGGGGATGTTCGATGGGAGAAGGGTAAAGTGTATCCGGGTCAACTATTTGAGTGAGGATGTAGACCTTAGTCTGGTTAGTGAGGTCATAAAAGAGGAGCAGCAAAGGCGGATACTCTCACTCAGCTTCATGGAACAGCTGTGTGAAGAGGTCTCAAGAGTCTCTAGGGATAAAAGGGATTGTACAGCCAAAAACATGATCGAGAGATACCTCTCAGGCTCCCTAGAAGAGCTTTACATGGATATGCTTCGAAGGAAAGAGAAAGAACTCGTGGGTACCTTTGGAAGAGGTCTCCTCTTTCTGTACAACAGGATGCTCAGAAACGAAGCCCGAGTGAAACGGGCCAAGAAGGAGGAGATAGCTAGGGTCTTCGCGGCGCTGGTAGTGCTGAGGATGATTAGAGCAGGCAAGCTACCAAGCGAGATAATCGTTGCAGTTCCTTATGGCTATAAGCTACTTGTAAATAACTCGCTCATCCAATTATTCGAAAAGCACAGATTACCCCCCATAATGCCACAGATAATGACTATAACTAGAGATATGGTTAAATCCCCGCAGCAGGTGGGAGGGATATTGGCTAGTGACGACGAAGTTCTAATCCTGATCACTAGCAGGGTTATGAGTAGATTCGCAGATATCTGCTACTCCACGGGCAGAACGGTCTACTCATTAAACGTTATATAATCTTCCCTGATGTTTCTTACCTAATTATTTATGTATTTTTGGGGAAGAAGACCATTTGAGACGAAGCAGGGTGTCATGCGAAGGAATGGAAATGTGAAAGTCATACATGCGCTAAATGAAAGCGAGGACAAGAAAACTTCTGGAATATGAGCTGTTAGTAAGGTGCTGTCGAGAGGATCTGCATGGTAGATGTATTGGCTGGTTACATAGACACCAATGAAGAGAAAGATGATCCAGTTCCCTGACGGTTTAGTTTAATCCAATAATAGTATGTTCAGTAGCTGAACTAAGCTAGATAAGAGGCACTCATCCTTATCATGAAAGTAGAACAAAGAAATTGTTAGATAAGTATGCCTATAGCCTTCAGAATAAATCTCAGGGAGACATAGAGGAATATGATACCGAAAAGCAACTTTATTGCCCAAGATGGAGTTTTAGGTACAAGTTTGGCTCCCAACTGAGCACCAATAGCTGTCCCAATCCCTAGCACCACGGCTGCTATCAAATCCACATGCCCACTTGCCAGCTTAAAGCCAGCGGATATCAGGCTCATGGCTATGAAGGATGCAAGAGATGTGCCCACAGCTATCTTAACTGGTGACTTTAGAAGGTAAATAAATGAGGGGACAAGGGCATATCCGCCCCCCAAACCCACAATTCCAGTTAGTACACCAACTACGAGGCCTATTATCCCTTTCTGATATAAGGAGCCCGGTATTACTGCAGAGCTTTGAGATTGCTTGCTTCCTGATTGTCTCGTCAGGCCCTCATATACCATCCTTAATGAGGTGTAGAGGAAGGCGAAACCTATCACGGCATTGAGTAGATCGGCTCTAGAAACCAGATATTCGAATGCTAAAGAACCAATTACCGCGCCTATGCCTCCACTAATTGTTATTACTAGAGTTGTGTTATAATCAACATTTTTCATTCTTATGTGAGCAGTAGCCCCAGATAGAGCCGTGATTATGACTGCAGTAATAGTAGTGCCGATCGCTATTGCGAGTTTGTAGTTAAATAGGAAGTAAAGGGCAGGTAGCATTATAGAGCAGCCCCCTATCCCTAAAAGGCCACCTACAACACCTGCTACTAATCCGAACGCCAGCATTATGAGGGCGGATATGGCGTCCATGTTGATCCCTAGCTTTTGAAAGGTAATTTTATTAACATATGCTTTCAATTTGAAATATATGATATCTAAAAGGCAGTTAGAGATCTTGAAGGAGCTCTCCGAGGATGGTAGGAAGAGTATATCAGAGATAGCCAGAAAACTGGGCATTTCTCATACGGCAGTAAGGGGACATTTGGAGAAACTGGTAAGGAAAAATATCCTCAGCATTAAACTCCTCCTCAATCTCAATAGACTCGGCCATAAGGTAGCAATAATGCTTCTCGAGGTTGATACGATAGATACCACCATGAAAATTGCAGAGAAGTTCAAGGAGTGTCCAAGACTCATTTACTTGTTTCAATCTAGGGGCTCTCATAACCTGATAGTCATTATGGCTGCTGAAAGTGACGAAGTACTTGATTCCATCGCAGGGTCATGCATGATTAGGACCTGTGAGGGAATAAGGAGAAGTGAGATTCTTGAAATTACAGAGCCTTTAGTGAATCCCTATCTACCGGTGAGACTTCCAAGTAGAAAGTATGAAAAAGCTCCCTGTGGAGCCGATTGTGCGAACTGTAAACGATATGCTGAGGACTCTTGTCTCGGTTGTCCAGCATTTAAGGGATACAGGGGAGTGATAGAACCGACTTGAGAGGTCTATAGAAATTGCATTATGACATTCTGACAAAACTTAGCTATCCTCCTGTACTTCTCCCTATCAATATCTCTAAAAAGCTCATCTTCTAAAAAATTTCCTCCCTCCAGAATATGGTTAGGTCAAAGACTTGGTGCATGTATCAAGAGCCCCTAGTAGACGGATGAGGCCCGGTGAGACTTCCGGCGGGTGAAGAGAGTGCTCTAAGGGAAGAACGGCTGATCGGCTATTTTTCGTTTTTCCGTCAAGGGATTCACGCACATTTGGTAGGTAGTGAGGGTATTGCTAGGCCGCATCATTCAGGGGGTTATTCCTGCCGGTCAGTGTGATGCTAATGACGGACGTATCTAGACCTTGATGAAGGTTTCTAAGCAGACTGGTGAATAAATCAGCATACTGTTAGAGAAGCTGAGGCCTACTTTTAATATGCCAATTTCTAATGATGATAGAGCATTAATGAGGTTCAGACATGAGGTGTAATATCCTCCATACCTGTTAAGGTTGCGAAGAGCTTCGATGATGTCAAGTTGATTGTTTTAATTGCAGCCGGGCCTTATCAATTTATCCATTGTCTTTGTATGGTGGAATGGCCTGCCATATTCATCTTCAAAAATGAATCGCTCCATCTTCATCCTAGAGGTGCGATACCCACTTTCTCCCGGCCTTCCTATAGTGATTATGGCTACTGGTCTTCGGTCTTGGGGCGCATCTAGGATGCCTCTTACGGCATTGTCATCGAAGGCACCCACCCAGCATGTTCCATAACCTAGGGCATGGGCTGCCAACATTGCAAAGGTAGCAGCAATCGTAGCATCCTGTAGGGAGTAAAGTTCCATTCCCCTCGGCCCATAGACCCTAGCTGATCTCCTAGGAACCGAGAAGAACACTAAATGAACCGGGGCCCGGGCCATGAATGTTTGGTTATAGGAGGCCTTTGCCAAGAGCTTCCTCTTGGTAGGATCTCTAACAACTACTATATCGTATGCCTGTAAGTTGCCAGCAGATGGCGCTGAACATGCGGCCTCTAATATTATATTCAGATCCCTCTCGCTGACATCTTCCTCTAGGTACTTCCTAATTGATCTCCTCTCAGCCATAACGTCGAAAATGTCAGGCATCTATATTTATGGGTCGTTTAGATATAAATGGATGATGGTCCTAAATTCCCTCTGATGGACTTTTTGACAGCTCAGGCTGCGATAATAGCTTAATTTCTGTAAGAGCTATTAACCCGCTCTAACCCATTGAAACTACTGCCTAGCTCTCCATAATAGTGTGGGGCCTCTCACGATAAAGTTGCCTTCCGTCATTTTTACATTTTACACAGCAGCCACTGTGGCTAAAGAGCTGGTTACATCAGGATAATACAGAGTTCTTATGAGAGATCATCGATAACGAATACAGTTTTCTACTGATTATTGGCTGATGGTATATCTCATTGGCAACTGGCTAAATGGAAAGTATTTTAACAAGCTAGGTATGCATAGGAACTAGCGGAAGCTTAATATGTAAGCCTTTGTTGATAATCTAAAAAGGAGGTGCTTGTATGGCATCCAAGGCTCTTTCGGCTGTGGGTCTGATCATAGTAGCTATAATAGCATTCG
>JAGGTZ010000159.1 GCA_021158805.1 Thermoproteota archaeon
GAACCTCGCGCTCACTTCCCGTGACACTTGGTGTTTGTACAAGCTCTCTGAGAAGCCCTAATATCTCCCCTCTTTTCTCCTCTACAGACTTTAATACGACTTTCTTCACTTCAAGGAGCTTGTCACCCATTGCTAGCACCTCCTCAATTATTAAAATCAAAAAAGAAGGGGATTGTTATTGTCCGAGTTTCTCAAGCGCCTCATCAACGATCTCTATTGCTGATGTTAATGCATCTGAGACCCTATTTCTCGCACATAGAAGCTTAGTCAGTAGGGCATGGTACCTACCATCGCTGGGATCCATCTCCACTAACTCGTTAATCCCCTGTAATACATTTACAGGCTTATAGCGGGTTCCCATATAGTCATATTTGCCCTTGTAAAGGGTTGTCGAATGGTTAATCGGTACAGTGACCCTCGCTAGCTTTATCAGATAATCATTTAACTTCTTTGTAGTTTCAGGGTTTTCCAATTTGGTGGATAGCTTCATTAACCTCTCTGCTTTACTCTTAAACTCTTCAGCCTTCTTCAGAAGGGCTTCTAACTTCAGTACACCATTGTCCCTTCCACCAAGCTTTTCGTTAAGGGACCTGAGCTCATTCAGAATGACCTCCGCTGTCTTAGCGAAATTATAGGGCTACACTGGAATACTGCACTTCGGTTACATGGGGGTAGCTGGCTTCGGAGCGTATACAGCAGCAATAATCTCCATTAAGTACGGAGTTTCCCCATGGGTTGGGTTACTAATTGGAGGGATAGCTGGGTTACTAGTATCTCTGCCGATGGCGGTGCTATGCTTAAAGGTTAAATCGCATTATCTGGCTATTGCGAGTTTAGCTTACGGCCAAGTTCTGATGCTTTTGATTGCTCGTCCTCTAAGCCCAATAACTAATGGCCCAAACGGGCTTTGGGGTATCCCAAGCCTATTCGCTGTTGAGAGGTTCCCTTACTTCTATGCAGTACTAGCACTGGCCCTTGGAGCGATATATCTCAAGTACAAGATAATAAATTCGAGATATGGATTGTATCTGAGGGCAATAGGCCAGAATCCAGAAGCAGCACAAGCCCTAGGGCTTCATGTAAATAAGTACAGGACTCTGATATTAATGCTCTCTTCAATGCTTTCAGGAATCTTCGCGAGCTACTATGCCTATTACGTACTTCTTCTAGCACCGGAATTTCTAGACGTAGGAAATACATTCCAAATACTAGTCTATACGTTGATAGGAGGAGCCAGTACAATCTCCGGCCCATTAATAGGATCTATCCTAATGGTAGCACTTTCTGAAGGACTTAGGTTCCTTGGACTCCTCCGATATCTGATATATGGTCTCCTTGTCGTAGTGATTATAACATTCTGGCGTGGTGGGATAGCTAGTATCATCCAGAGACTTCTGAAAGTGAGGCTCTAAGTAGCTTAGCAGATCTTCCTATATCCTTTTTGGTCCCTATTGCTTGAGGCACTTCCTTCCATATTTTTCACAGTGGACGAGTTCCTCTAGAGGTTTCCTGCTCTTCGGTGAGGGTCTCTCATTGGGCCAGCCTATTGCTATCAGTGAGATAGGAACCTTGTTAGGTGGAATGCCAAGTATCTCTTGGATATTCCTTACATGTTCGGCATCAAAGAGAGTATGTAGCCATACAGTCCCTAATCCTAACGCATGGGCGGCTAGCATAATGTACATGGTCACATTGGCTCCATCAAGTTGGTAAGTTGTGGGTGTAATCTCCTTATCGCAGACTACCAATATTCCCATTGGAGCATTTAGAAGCGGGCGGGAATCCCGACGCAGATTTCCCAGCTTCTCTATAGTATCTCTGCTTCTAATGATTATGAACTCCCAAGGTTGATAATTATGACCACTTGGTGCAAACCTAGCGATATCCAATATCTTAAGCACTATTTCATCATCTACCGGGTCTGGCCTAAACCTTCTAATACTCCTCCTAGTCCTAAGAAACTCTAAAAGGAGATCTCTACGCTCCATAGGGGCATATCATCCTCGCTAAATATAAATATGCCTTCTCGTAGATGTTAGCCTCACTAAAATTCATTAGACTCTCTATATAGAGTTAGAATTGCTTACGAGCCAGATCGAATCCTGAGACATAAGAAGAATCATGGACCCGTGCCCTCTTAGGCATCGTACAGCTAATCATCCTTCCCTTCCTAGGTTACTCGAACCTGAAGACACTTCCAGTAGCCAACTGTTCGAAATCCTCTCCAAATTCCTTTCTCAGGATACACTCCCCTGCCAATCCTGTACAATGACCAGTGATTACTTTTTGAACGCCGAGGTCTTTCAAAGCCTCTGCTGTCCCTTCTATCCTACTTTCTGGCGCTTTAATTAGGTGAAATCCGCCTATAACTGCCCTAACGGGGCCTGCAAGCTGTCTAGCTCTTTTCACGATGTTAACAATGCCGGCATGCGAACATCCTGTTATTACTATAGACCCTCCATCCATTCTCACTACAAGCGATAAATCATCCATTATGAGATCTCTGACGAGCCTGCCTTCCTCATCTATAGTGTAGGTCTCTATCGTCATCTCTTTCTCAAGTTCAGTGATTCTTGGTACCTCTCCTGTAGTTATTACGCCTGGCAGTATCTCTATAGGATCCCTAGTAAGTAGAAGTTTTCCTCCAAGAGATCTTATCTCCTCAGCAGAAATTGGTAGACCAATGTCCCTGAA
>JAGGTZ010000166.1 GCA_021158805.1 Thermoproteota archaeon
CTGGCACCCTGAAGCCTATCGATCACAACCCAGGCCTCCTTTACCTCAGCACCAGCCTCTCTAACTGACCTTATCGCCCTAAGAAGGGAGCCGCCTGTAGTAGCGACATCATCTATAACCACATACACATCCTCCTCAACCCGTCCCTCTAGCTTGCTCATAGTTCCATGCTCCTTCTTCTCCTTTCTTACATAAACTAGAGGTCTGGATTTTAACAGGGCAACCGCTGTGGCTAGGGGGAGACCACCAACAGCTACCCCACAGATCCCCCCATCTCCTATTCTAGACGATATATCTTCAGCAACCTTTCTGAAATCCTCAGGAAAGGATGGAAGCGGTCTCAGGTCGACATAGATGTTGCTCCTCTTCCCAGATGTTAGGACAAACTCTCCGAACTTGAGCATTCCCTTCCTCAATAATAATCGTCCTATCTCCTTAGCATCCATGTAACACACCCCTCTGAGCTCTAACTATCTCTTCAGCAGCTTTTATGGGGTCATCGCTTCTCAAAATAGATCTACCGACTATTTCATAGTTGGCACCGGCCTGTAAAGCTGATCCCGGTCTAGCCCCTTGGAAGCCAATTCCTGGAGAAAATATCCTAATAGTGGGTAGCTTTCTCCTCGCTTCCCTTATCATTTCAGGCCTAGTGGCGCCAACCACGATACCTTGGATTCTGAGAAGACTCGCGCTCTCTAGCAGCTTCATGAAGTTTTCCCTTACTAGCCAAGCCTCGGGATGACTCATTCCGGCAACTCCTATTAACTCTAAACTTACATCGTATGTCCTATGACCTGTAAAGAGGTGTATTATTGCGGAATCGAATCCAATCCTCTCAAATCGTTTGAGAATATGGCTTACGATATCAGGAATATCAGCTAACTTGAAGTCAGCTATCCAGTAGTAATCAGGGAATTTAGAGATGAGTTGCTCGATACCTTCCCATCCTAGCTCCAAGGCTAGGGGAAAGCCCACCTTAACTCCTACAACTAGGCCTTTAAGCCCTTCTAGGATATCCTTTACATTTGCTTGCGGGAAGTCGAGGGCTAAAATGAGCCGAGAATCAAGAAGAGAGGACCTATCCAATAACTTGCTCCCTATCGGAACCCTTCCGTTAAGGAAGTTATCATATAAAAATGTGGAGGGGTATCCCTGAACTCCGTTAGAGTTCTATAATCTCCTTGAGGTATGATGTGCTGACAGTCATTTCCCTCTCTGGGCCGACACCAATCAATATGGCCTTGACGCCCAGCTCCCTTTCTACAAAGCGTACATAATCCCTTGCCTCGGATGGAAAGCTGTCCCACCCCTTCTTTACCAACTCGTCCCAATCCTCAACATTCCAGCCATCCAACTCCTCATATATGGGTTTAGCTCTTTCCATGTCCTCGACATATGGTGGCGCTACCTTTACCTCCTCTCCATCTAGTTCATATGCAACAGCGACCTTCAACTTTTTCAATCCAGAAAGAACGTCTAGCTTCCTTATAGCGACATAGCCTATTCCGTTTATCATCACAGAATATCTAAGCATAGGTAGATCAAGCCAACCTACCCTTCTAGGTCTTCCTGTCGTGGTTCCATACTCACCACCTTTATCCCTTATGTACTGAGCTATATCCCCAGTCAACTCCGTAGGGAAAGGCCCTTTCCCAACTCTAGTCGTATATGCTTTCATGACGCCTATTACTGCGTCTATTGCAAGAGGGCTGATACCTACACCTGTACATGCTCCTCCTGCGATCGTACTAGAAGATGTAACGAAGGGATAGGTGCCATGGTCCACATCTAACATGGTTCCCTGCGCTCCTTCAAATATGACGAATTTCCCGGATGCTATAGCCTCATTTACCTCCATGAAATCATCTCCCAAGAAGGAGGCTAGCTCTCTCCTCCACTTCTCTGAAAGCTTCATTATTTCCCTATAGTACTCCTCTATGTTTCCCTTAAGCACCCCGCTTGACCTCAGTTCTTGCTCTTTGAGCTTTAAGACTTCCAATAATCTCTCAGAAAAACGATCGCTGAAGAGATCCATTACCTTCAGTCCGGTGACCCTAGACATCTTATCCTGATAAGCCGGACCTATTCCTCTCTTAGTGGTTCCGATCCTCCCACCTGCTATTGCTGCATCTAATTCCTTATGGTAGGGCAATACCAGCGTTGCTTTCTTAGATATTAACAGATCTATCTTCCTACCCTTAGCTTTAAGATCTTCGAGCTCCTCTAAGAAGACCTCTGGGTCAAAGGCTATACCTGCACCTATTACTACTCTCTTCCCCCTAACGACGCCTGAAGGCACTAGGTGAAGCTTGTACTTGATACCCTCTGCTACCACTGTGTGACCAGCATTACTCCCCCCATTATATCTGACCACTAAATCAGCCCACTCTGCTAAGTAGTCAACCACAGCACCCTTACTTTCATCACCGAACTGCATTCCCACAACTACTATTCCAGGCATCGGCGATACACTCACCCTAAAGTTATAAATCGAGGAGTTCTGTCAACTCTAAAACCTCAAACTTTTCGAGGTTCATGCCCTTTGCAGCATCGTTCAGCATAGCATAGCAGAACGGACAAGCCACGACCATCTTCGAAATACCCATAGAAAGAGCTTCCTTAACTCTCCCCTTGCTCATGGTTCCCTCCCCAACCTGATACCAATAGTTAGCGCCACCAGCTCCACAGCAGAAGGTGTCGATTCCATGTCTTTTCATCTCTACGAAGCCGGCCTTTCTCAGAATTACCCTGGGCTCTTCTATAATGCCATTAAACCTCGCGAGGTTACATGGATCATGGAAAGTCAAACCTTCCATGCTTTTCACCTTTAACTTCCCTTCCTTGACCAGTTTAGCAAGTAGCTCTACATGGGAAATTATTTCGACATCAAAGTCCTTTATAACCCGTTTATACTCATTCCTGAAGACAGTAAGTCCATGAGGACACAGTACTATCAATTTCTTAACTCCCAGCTCCTTGAAGAGTTCAGCGTTGGTTAAAGCGAACTCTTGGAACATGCCCTCCTCACCCAGCCTTCTAGCCGGCTCACCACAGCAGGTTTCCATCTCCCCAAGGGTTGCTATCTTTAGGCCAGTACCCCTAAGAAGATCAACTAGCTTGCTAACGACTTTCTTACCTACCGGGTCAAAGGAGTATTGGCATCCAACCCATAGATAGTAATCTGGTTCCTCGTCGCTCTCTAGCCAGTTCAATCTCCCTCTTTGAGGTACAGATAA
>JAGGTZ010000023.1 GCA_021158805.1 Thermoproteota archaeon
CCTAACTTTTTACTGTACCACTTCAGTATTCCCGAAGAGGGTTATGACTAAGAGAATTGAGCGCTTTGAATCTATAAAGGAAGAGGTCGAGAAAGCTGTCAAACCCTTTGTTAAAGTAAAACTGTACAAGCCTGAAGGACACGAGATGAAGGAACTCGAAGATCTGCAGCATGATGAAGAGTTCAATGAGAGACTAGAAAGATTGGTTAGGCTCTATCTCGATGAGAAGAAGGAGGAAATTTTTCTGATGATAATCCCAGTTAGTTCGGGGGTCTTGCCCAAGGACAGGCTAAAGGAGCTGGAGATGGATAAAACCTTCATAGCAAAGCTTGAAGAGTTTATCAGGGGGTTCGTCGAAGGGCATGGATCTTCCACAGTTGACTGATCCGCAGTTAGCTATTCTAGGAGTTTTCTTGCTCTCCATAATCTTACTGATAACGGAAAAGTATCACAGAGCTACATCAGCCATGATATCGGCTGCCTTAATGGTATACTTCGGATCTTACGTATATCACATATTCAGACCAGAGGAAACACTCAATTTCATAGACTGGCACACCCTCCTCTTCATAGTTGGGGTATTGATAATCGTAGAGGGGCTCTCCGAATCTGGGCTCTTCCAGTTTATCGGTCTTAAGGTAGCTGGAATTTTCATGGAAAGGAAGAATCTACTCTTCGTCTCTTTCATGTTCCTGTCATTGATAGTTACGCTCTTTCTAGCGAATTTCCCGGCAATGCTCATAATGGGGGCAGTAACGACTTCACTTAAAGATAGGCTAGGAATTAATGTAAGGAAATGGATCATCTATGAGGCACTAGTCTGCAATAGCGGCGCGATGGGGTTGATGATCAGCAGCATTCCCAATCTAATAGTAGCACTGAACTTCAATATCGGATTTAACGAGTTCTTGCTATTAGCACTACCACTTTCCCTCATATTGACGTTAGTTACAGCCATAATAGGGGTCCTGACCGGAGGCCTCTACACAAAGGAGAAAACCCCCGAGGATCTTAAAGCTTCGGTAGTGGTCGACAAGGGAAAGCTAGCAAGATCCTTCATCATATTCCTAGCTTTCATTCTCTTAATAGTCTTCAATTCCCCTGAACTTCCCATGTATATGGTTGCCCTGCTTATGGCCGCAGTGATGCTATGGATGGGCGGCGAAGATCCAGATAAGCTCTTCTCAAACCTTGATTGGTCCACTGTATTCTTCTTGGCCTCCTTTTATGTAGTAGTTGGAGGAGTTGAGAAGGTTAAACTGCTAGACTATGTCTCCGGGTTCATGGAAGGAATTAGCAACTTCAATATAGCTTTCTTGAGTATACTAATTTGGGCTTCGGGGATAATGAGTGGTTTCGTTGATAACATACCCGTAGCTCTGACGTTCACCTCGATCATCAAGACCCTGCCTTTAGGAGCAAATATGAAGTTCTACGCACTAGCTGTCGCAATAGGTGCTAACATAGGTGGAAATCTGACGTACTTCGCATCCCCTCCATCCTTAGTAGCAGTTAGTATACTTCAGAGAGAGGAGGGGTTTTCACCTATGGAATTCACTAAACGCGGTGCACCCATCACTCTAGTTCATCTGATTATAAGTGAATTATACTTGCTACTCCTCTCCGGATTCCTTTGAGAGTTCCCTCCTCACTAGCTCTGAAAGAGTATCCACAAGAGATTCGAAGCCTCCCTTTATCATGGAATACACGGTACTCACCAAGTCATATATGAAAATGAAGGCCATTAGAAGGAATGCGAGGGAGATAGTCCTTACGGCTAGATCAGGAAGAGCCCTCAGGAATGGTGAGAGAGCTAGCCAGCCTAAGCCCAGTGAAACAAGGTATAATGTATCTAGTCCAACTCTTCTTGGCTTGCTTGCGCCTTCAAGCTCAAATTTCCTCGCTATAGTTCCTGAGAGTATGTTTAGGAAGAACAGGGAATCCTTCAGTATCCAGTAACCGTAGTAGATTATGGCAATAAGCCTAAATATCCCTAATATCTCGGAAGAATCTAATGAGAGACTGAATACTTCGAAGATAATCCCTCCAAATGCTGCGTCCATTAGAGTAAGGGCTAAGAGTACCAAACCCAGTTTTATGAAGGATACTAAAAGTCTCCTTATCCTCCTCCTGATATCTTCCCTTTCCATAGTACTCAGGGTCACTTACTCCATCATATTTTAACCATTAACACGGTTCAACCCAGAGGAGTTGGCTTGGATAGAGATGCCGAGTGAGGAAAAGCCTCCTCATATTTTGCTTCATGATATCGTTTTTCCCTTACGTACTGCTGAAGCATCTCTATAATCTTAGAGGCCAAAAAGAGAGTATTGAAGGGTAGAAACCTAATGGATCTTGAACGACTTAGTTAGTACAGCAACTGCTACCACTTGAGCCACTACCGCATAGATAGCCCCAATCCAGACTAAGGAGCCCTCTATGAAGGAGCCGAAGGCCAGCCCACTGATTAAGAACCCAAGACCGTAGACCGTATTGAAGATGCCATAGGCAGATCCTCTAGCGCTAGTAGGCACCATTCCGGAAATAGCTGCTCTGTAGATCGACTCCTGCATCCCATAGACCGCACCAAATATTATGGCCCCTAGTAGGAGTGCATCCCACCTTCCCAATAAAACGAGTATGGATGGAAAGATCGACATAATAAAGGGTATGAGGAGTACCTTCCTGCCAAGTTTATCGTACAGAACGCCCGAGATAGGTGCTACTACAGCATCTACACCTTGTATAAGGACATAGAGAAATGCTGCGCCCCACGCCTGTAATAGCTGGCTTGCCCTGAAGACTATGAGAGAGACATGTATAAGCCCCAGGGTGTTAAGGCCTACGGCAAGCGTGTACCACCAAAAGTTGCTAGGCAGTTCCTTGATACCAATACGGCTTTCTCTAGCCTCTAAATCTACAGTATATTTACGTGTGCTCTTAAATGTACGAAAAACGAGTAGAATCAATATTATATAGGGTATGAATAGGAGGGAAAAAGCTTGAAAGTAGTTATTAGGAGACCAAAGCAATACTAGGCCTAAAGCAGCGGGTCCTAGAGCAGCTCCTATCTGATCCATTAGTTCATGGAGTCCGAAGGCCTTCCCAGCTCCTACCCCATGGGAAACTACGGAGAGGAGAGTATCCCTGGCTGGAGATCTAATTGCCTTAGCAATCCTCTCCACTAGGATTAGAGCAACGGCTATGGGCCAAGAGTAGGCGAATCCCAAGAAAGGGATGGTAATTAGGAGACCATAGCCCATGGCATAAAGAGGCCAATATGCTCGGGTTGCATCCGCCACGATTCCGCTTAAGAGTCTTAGAGCCAATCCTAGGAATTCGCCTAAGCCAAAAGTAAGGCCCACTATCAGAGCAGATGCACCTAGAAATTGTAGATAGGAGGGAGCAACACCCCTTGCCCCTTCGTAGATTATATCTCCAAGTAGGCTGACCATTCCGAATAGGACAATTGCCTTGTAGATCTCCCTCCTATTCATAGAGCTCAACTCCACTTTCCAGTTCTGTATACCTTTAAAACGAGATCAAAGTACCATACAAGAGTTAGGAGAACTGAGATTATCTCGGGTACAGCTTCGCCACACGGACATATTGCTGTCAGCTGTAGGATCCACGCTACCACACTGACAATTACTATTGCAATGGGATAGTTCTTCTTCGACTCGTAACTGTAAGAGAGGGCTGCTATCGCGAGTAAAAGGAAGAAAAGCACAGATACTATGTAATGAAGCCCCCTATAAACCTCATCAAAGGTTCCAACAAGGACTAAAGAGTAACCGGTCAATACCATTACCTTGGAGGTTATTGGAAAGTTCCTAGATGAGTAGTTAAGCGAATATATAATTAGAAAGATTCCTCCGGTGACCAGTCCCAGATTGTATATCCATGCTGCCCTACTCCCCGTAGCATGTCCTAGATCGCTTAAAGCATTAGCCTCCCACCTAAACCATGGAGATAGTAGTATTGAGATGGCTAGTAGCAGCAGTGGAAGGAGGAAGGAGGTCACTCCAAGTATGAAGGAGTTTCGCCTCGACATAATGTTGAGAATTACCTATAACCTAAAAAGTTGGGTGATGTTTTACCTGAGATCCGGAGGTAAGAATTCTGCCTTGAATTTCCCTATGAATTCCTCTAGTGGCATAGACCCCAAGTTTCCTTGACCTTTCAGCCTGACTGCGACTTTTTCGGACTGTGCCTCCCTATCACCAACTATTAGGAGAATGGGTATTTTACTCAGCTCACTTTCCCTTATCCTATAGCTTAGGGTCCCCCTAGCGACATCTAGATCAGCCCTGATCCCGGCTTTTGTAAGCTTATCGTAGACCTGCTCCGCATAGCTAATATGCCTTTCTGCCACGGGTAAGATCCTGACCTGCACCGGAGCTAACCATATAGGGAAGTTACCGGCATAATGTTCTAACAGGATCCCGAAGAACCTCTCTATAGAGCCTAGGAGCGCCCTATGGACCATTACTACAGTCCTCTCAGATCCATCGGCATCGACATATGTCACATCAAATCTCTTAGGTAAGTTGAAGTCAAGCTGTATCGTACTAGCCTGCCATTCCCTCCCTATTGAGTCGACTAGCTTTATATCTATCTTTGGCCCGTAGAATGCCGCTTCTCCAGGCATTAGCTTGTAATCATAACCCTTTCTCTCTAGTGCATATCGGAGTGCCTCCTCGGCTCTCCTCCAGTCCTCCTCGCTCCCCATATATTCCTCTGGGTGTGATGGGTCCCAGGTGGAGAGTTCTACTACAAAATCCTCGAACCCGAAGGACCTTAGCAAGTACTCTCCAAGCTCTAACACCCCGAATATCTCATCTTCCAGTCCTTCAGGTGTCGTGAATATATGTGCATCATCCTGAGTGAACCCCCTTGCCCTTAAGAGGCCGTGTAACACCCCTGATCTCTCGAACCTGTAAACAGTGCCCAATTCGAAGAGTCTTAGGGGCAACTCCCTATAGCTCCTCCTTTTAGACTTGTAGACTAGTATGTGGAAGGGACAGTTCATTGGTTTTATGGCATGTTCTATCCCATCCTTTTCAAAGACGTACATATACTCCCTGAAGTAGCTTATATGGCCTGAAGTCTTCCAAAGGTCAGTGTAAGCTATGTGAGGAGAGTAAACGAGCTGATATCCCCTCTTAAGATGCACTCTAACTAGGAACTCCTCTATTATCCTCCTTATCATGGCCCCCTTAGGGTGCCATATGACTAGCCCAGGACCTATTATCTCAGAGGGCATGGAAAATAGCTCAAGCTGTGGACCTACTACCCTATGATCCCTCTTCTTGGCCTCCTCCCTCCTAACCAAGTAATCCTCAAGCATGGCCTTATCAGGGAAGGAGATCCCATACACCCTTTGCATGACCGGGTTTCTCTCATCCCCCTTCCAGTAAGAAGCAGATGCATAAAGTATTTTGAAATGCTTTACCCAACCGGTAGAGGGAAGATGGGGTCCTCTGCATAGATCTACAAATTCACCCTGCCTATAAATGGAGACAATCTCTTCCTCCATTTCCCTCAATAACTCGACCTTATAGTCCTCGCCTAGCCGTGTAAACAGGTCAATTGCCTCCTCTCTACTAAGTTCCTCCCTTATTATCTGTAGATCTTCCTTAACGATATTTGACATCTCCTCCTCTATCGATCTCAAGTCCTCAGGTGAGAAGGACTTACCTTCTACGTCGAACTCGTAGAAGAATCCTTCCTCCGTGGCGGGTCCTATTCCTAACTTTGCATTGGGAAATAATCTCTTAACGGCTTGAGCCATGATATGAGACGAAGTATGCCAGTACGTTTCCCTCCCCTCAGGGGAATTAAAGTCTAAGACATGCACCTCTTCAAATTCAGGTTTCAGCTCAGATGTTAGATCTATGAGCCTGTCTCCGACCTTGGCAACAAGTCCTGAGTTAGGGGGAATGATGTCAAGTATCCTCATGCCTGGATCAGCTACCAACTCACTTCCACTAGGGAGAATTACTTTTATTCCCATTTAGAACACCTCCTATGAGACTGTCCATCTGGAGATCCATTATCCTCCTTAGATCTGGGATTTCCCACAGAACAAATCAAAACTAGGCAGTCACTCTTAGTATTAGAAGATATTAGGGCTCTACAGAACAGGGAAGTAAGTTTCTCGATCCCTCCTCAGCGAGACCACCTCTTGGGTACCCAAGAGTTCAATTTATAAAGCTTTCGGAAGAGTGGGTCCGTGATAGCTTGCTAGTTGATTTAGAGGAGAGCTCTATGGGTCTCTTGGAAGATCTAGGTATTGAGCTACTGTGGTTTGATAGTATGGGAGCTAAGAGTTTCTCTATCTCCGTGAACACAAGTGAGGGGCCTGTAATAATTGATCCGGGTGCTGCTGTAATGCAGCCTAGCTATCCCCTGCCGGCGCGGAAGAAGATTGAGTTAAGGCGAAAGGCCATGAAGGTAATCGAAGCGAAGCTCAATGAAGCCAGAGCTGTGATCATAACCCACTATCACTATGATCATCATTTCCTACCTAGCGATAAGGACTTATCGAGACGAGACCTCCTCCTAGGTAGGATCTTGATATTGAAGAATCCGAATAAGTATATCAATAGGAGCCAGTGGGAGAGGGCCCGCATATTCATCTCTGAAATCCTAAGAATATCGAATTCCTCCTTAGAGGAACATCTAATAACTGCCGAGGAGCAAGAGTTTGAAGATCCAGCGGAAAAGCTTGTATTAGCTCTATCTAAGGATTTTGGGGATTACCAAAGGAGGAGAGAGTATTTACTAGACAAAGGTAGGAAGTGGTTCAGAGAGTTGGCCAATAATCTCTGGGCTAAGGGCTTATGGGTCAAGGAGTTCGAGCTCGAGAACAGAACGAAGGTTATATGGGGCGACGGGAGGACTTTCCGCATTGGAGATGTATCATTTCAAGTCCTTGGACCATGGTTTCATGGAATAGAGTACGATAGGACAGGATGGGTTACACCAGTGGTGATTAAGAGCACCGGTGTTATCTTCTACTCTAGTGACCTAATGGGACCTGAAATAGAGGACTATGCTGAGCATATATCAGGCCTTAGACCCGATGTCGTGATCCTAGATGGTCCTCCGACATACCTCTTTCCCTTTATGCTAAACAGGATAAACCTAAGGCGAGCCCTAGAGAACGCGATTACCATAATAAAGTCCTCGCCAAAATTGGTTATATACGATCATCACCTTCTTAGGGAGAG
>JAGGTZ010000008.1 GCA_021158805.1 Thermoproteota archaeon
AAAACCCGGCTGAGAGGGCGGCTGATGTGCCGCCGACCCCTCGAACCTGATCCGGGTAATGCCGGCGTAGGGAGCGTGCCCGCGGCAGCTCCTTATGCCGACTCCCCCCTCCAGTGCCCGCTGGAGGGGTATAATGTCGGAGCTGAGGGAGAGGAGGATCAGAAGTCCCCCAGAATGGGGTATAGAGCCGGTACCCGAGAAGGTCAAGATCCTGAGGGGTATAGATCTATTCGTCCTCTGGTCGAGCTTAGGAGTTGGTATTCTCGTTCTACAGGCCGGAGCCCTCATGGTCCCAGCTCTAACAATAGATCAGGCTATCTTAGTATCCTTTATAGGATCTATAGCGGGTAGTACGCTCCTAGCAGCTGCTGGAGTCATCGGAGCAAGGCACGGAGTTCCTACTATGGTCTCTCTTAGGCCTATCTTCGGTTTCACAGGATCTTACATTGCGACAATCCTAAATGTGATACAATTGGTAGGATGGACGGCCTTTGAGCTTAAGGTGATGGCAGATGCCTCATCCCTGATACTAGGTGGCGGCTATGAGTTAGCTTGGCTTGCCCTGTTCACGATCATAGTCACGCTCCTAGCTATAGGAGGACCCCTTACGGTAGTGAGGCAGTGGTTAGAGAAGTTCGCCATATGGTTCGTTTACGCATCAACTGCTTGGATAACCTACATAGTTATCACGACTCCAGAGTGGGCTACCTTTGGGGGAGAAGGAGGTCTCCCCTGGACCCTTGCTCTTGATCTAGTAATAGCTATGCCCATCTCTTGGATGCCCTTAGTGAGCGATTATAGCAGGTTCAGCTCTAAGACCAAGTCCGGCTTCCTATCCACTCTACTAGGATATACGCTAGCTAACACATGGTTCTACTCATTAGGGGCAGCTTTGGCCCTAATGTCCGGTCAGGAGTTCGTTGCCGCTTCCATACTCTCACTTTACTTCGGCTGGATAGCCTTGCTGTTCATACTCGTAGATGAGACAGATAATGCCTTCGCAGATGTCTATTCCTGCGCCCTTTCCATTCAGAATGTATTTCCGAGGATCAAGCAGTGGAAGTTGATAGTCCTAATATCCCTCGTATCAGCCGTACTGGCTTACTTCCTGCCTTTATCCCAGTATGAGTGGTTCTTATTACTCATAGGAGCTAGTTTCGTGCCTCTCTTTGGAGCGATGCTTTCCGAATACTTCCTCGTGAGGAGAGGGAGGATAGATATAAGGGAGTTCTACGAGGGGGCTCCAAGGATAGTACCTAGATCTATCGTCTCTTGGATAGCAGGGCTTCTCACGTATTTCGCTGTAGCTACCTACGCTCCCGACTTGGGAGCTAGTTTACCTTCATTCCTGATGTCGGCCCTGCTTCAATACCTGCTGGGGAGGTGGCAAGGGTGGTCTGGTTAGACATTTTCTCCAAGGTTCCCGTAGCTATGACCATTGCGGGTAGCGATTCCGGTGGAGGGGCCGGGATACAAGCCGATCTAAAGACTTTTGCCGCCCTAGGAGTCCATGGAACTGTAGCTTTAACTTCAATAACGGCTCAGAATACCAAAGAAGTTACAGCTATCCAGGATGTTAGTGTAGAAGTTGTAAAAGCACAGATAGATGCTGTGGTAGAAGACATCGGTGTTGATGCAGCGAAGACAGGGATGCTTCACACCTCCGAGATAATAGAGGCAGTAGCTGAGAAGGTGAGAGAATATCAGATACCCCTAGTGGTAGACCCCGTCATGGTGGCTAAGAGCGGCGCCCCTCTCTTGAAGCCTGATGCTAGGGACACACTAATCAGGGTTCTCCTGCCCATAGCTAAGGTAGTTACGCCTAATGCACGGGAGGCGGAGGTCCTTACAGGCATAAAAATAGGGAGTTTGGAGGATGCGAGGAGAGCAGCGAAGCTTATAGCTGAGATGGGCCCCACGGCCGTTATAGTTAAGGGTGGACATCTGAAGGGGGCTGAGTCTGTAGATGTGCTATACCATAATGGAAGCTATGTAGAGCTATCAACCCCAAGAGTACAGTCGAAATATACGCATGGCACGGGATGCTCGTTCTCAGCAGCTATAGCTGCTGAGCTAGCCAAGGGCTCCTCCATAGAGGAGGCATTTAAAGTAGCTAAGGAGCTCGTTACATCCGCTATAAGGTTTGGTATCCCAGTGGGATCGGGACATGGCCCTCTGAACCCTATGGCAAGGCTTTACAACGATTCCGAAAGATATTATACGTGGAAAAGGGTCTCAGAAGCAGTTGAATTGCTCGAGTCCCTTGATAATGCTGAGGAGATTGTGCCTGAGGTCGGAATGAATGTAGCAATGTCATTACCATATGCAGAGAATCTCATGGATGTTGTTGCTGTACCTGGGAGGCTCAGAAGAGTTGGAAATAGGATAAAAGCCTCATCTCCACCGGAATTCGGGGCCAGTTCACATCTAGCTAGGTACATACTCACAGCTAGGAGATACGATGCGAGGGTAAGGGCCGCCCTGAACATAGCCTTCAATGAGGACTTCTTGACAGAGCTAGGGAAGATGGGACTTACAGTCTCTTACTACGATAGGAGGGAGGAGCCCCCCGAGATCAAGGAGAGTGAAGGTGCTTCAGTACCTTGGGGGGTTGAACAGGCCGTGAAAAGGGTAGGAAAGGTCCCTAACGTCATCTATCATAGGGGAGATTGGGGGAAGGAGCCAATGATAGTCTTGCTAGGAGAAGATGCTGTTAAGCTCGCAGAATTAGTGAGAAGGCTTGCAGAGGTGATCAGGTGATAACTACTAAGAAGGTAGCCCTAGCCGGGCTCCTCTCAGCTCTAGGCGTGGTCATATCCCCCTACCTCTGGTTCCCTTTCTTAGCTTCGAAGGCATACCCGGGGCAGCACATGATAAATGCGGTCGCTGGCGTCTTACTGGGACCTTGGTGGGCCTCCCTCATAGCGGTAATAGTGGGGACTATCAGGATAAGCCTAGGAGTTGGGACTATATACGCATACCCCGGCGGAATACCCGGAGCTATCGTCGTTGGGGGTGTAGCTTGGCTCCTAAGGAGGCTTAATTGGAAGCATATTGAGGTTGCCGCCCTATTCGAACCGCTAGGTACCGTCCTGATAGGTGGGACAATCTCCGTTTACATATTCGCTCCAATGCTCGGCCATGTAAAGATGATGTGGGCTCTCATACCGATATGGGGGAGCTGGGCTATTAGCTCAGTGCCAGGATGCGTAATAGGATATTTCGTGCTGCTAGGGTTGAAGAAAGTTGGGATTACTTGGAAAACCCTTAGCGAATAGGTTGCTTGGAAAGAGGACCCTAATAGTGGGGGATGTAGGATCTGGAAAGACCAGGTATACGGCTAAGATACTCAAATCCCTCCTTCTTTCTCGAGAAGAGGTAACTGTAATAGATATGGGGCCTGAGAAGAGAGGTGTGGGCCTCTCCCTTACCCGCTACATGGATATACCGAGCTGGGTGAGATATTTAAGGCCTAAATCCCTAAGAGCCCCTCGTCTAGAGGGTAGAGATGCTAATGAGGTCCTAAGGCTAGCTAAATACAACTCAGAAGTAATAAGGCCGTTCCTCCTGAGATACTTAGAGGAACCCACTCCAATACTCGTTATAAACGATCTCTCGATTTACCTGCAAGCAGGCCCTATAGAGGACATATTAGATTGTATAAGGGCAAGTAGCACCTTCTTGGGAAACGCATACTATGGATCGAGCCTCGCAGAAGATAAGGGGAGTAAGATAAGCGGCAGGGAGAGGGTTTTAGTAGAGGAGCTCATGAGAGAGATGGACTATGTAGTATTCCTAGTGAGATATCTGGAAGGATAATCTACTTTTGCGCGTGTAAATTATAGATCGAAATGAAGGTAGCTTTAAGCGGACTTATAGCCGTTAAAGAATGCTCCAACAGCGCTTTAGTCAATTATTATAAGGTCTGGGGAGTACCCTTAGTGGTAATATGAGTAGAAACGAGGAGTATCAATATTTATTGAGGAGATCTAAGGAATTCTATGAG
>JAGGTZ010000192.1 GCA_021158805.1 Thermoproteota archaeon
CTTCGGCTGAGTTGAATATTTGACCAAGACCTACCTTCATTGGAGCCCATATGAGAGTATAAAGGTGATCATCCCACTTAGTTGGCTGAAATAGTGCGACGATCAACTGCCACATGCCTACCCTAACTTTAACTACCCTTGGTGAGGGTAAGCCTACCTCTTCCCTTTCCCATAACAGTTCCCAGAGGAATGAAGATGGTCTTGTCTGACCAGCTATCATCTGGGCTGACGCTGGGAATTCTTCCCTTGTGGCCTCCTCTACCTTAGGTTGCTCTGGCGCAGGTCTCGAGCGTGCTTCCATCAGGATCTGTGATTCGACCTCCCTAAAACCTAGTTCTAGGAAAAATGGGGTAGCTTCTCTTGTTGGAATCGTATCCAAATTATAGAGACCCATATTCTTGGAGATAGACTCACACTCCCTTACGAGGGCCCTGCCAACACCAGCCCTTCTGGCCTCCTGCTTTACCCAGACCATCTGTAGGTAAGCATGCTTACCTACGGGAGTTGGAAATTTCTCGGGAACTACCTCGGCCTCTCCTACCACATCATCCCCATCTAGTGCTATAATGACCTTTCCTCCTGCGGAGTAAAGGGCCTCAAGGTACCAAGAGAATATCCTAGGATCTCCCCAGTAGCCACATTCCTTTAACCTATATTCTAGGGTAAGTTCCCTCCACCTGGGGCAGTGTATGGATACTACATCTTCGATGAACTCGGGAGACATGCTAACGATCCTCAAGGCTCCCTTCCTCCCAAAGTATTTTGTCTAATTTGTCAAATGCCTTCCCTGCCGGCTCTCTAATCTTTATCGTACTAAAGCTACTTAAATTGGTTTCCTCAGGGTTAATCTCTATGAGAACTTTCCCCTCCATAGCAGCGTTAATTGGTAGCATGGCTGCCGGCATGACTGCACCGCTCGTACCAATAACAAGGATAACCTCGGCCTCAGAGAACATCTTCTGGGCCCTATTAAACTGATCATGAGGGATAGGTTCCCCAAACCAGACTACATCCGGTCGTAGTAAGCCATGGCATCTCCTACATGTAGGCAGCTCCTCTTCGGGTATCCTTCCGAACTCCAGATCGTATTTTATCCCGCAAGATGAGCATCTAACTCTCCATACTGACCCATGAAGCTCAACTACGTTCTTAGATCCAGCTACTTGATGTAAACCATCGACATTCTGCGTTACAACCCCCATTAATATACCTCTCTCTTCCCATTTAGCTAGCACTTCGTGGGCTCTAGTTGGTTTAGCTCTAGAGATAATGGACATCCTCCACTTATACCACTCCCACACCTTCTTTGGGTCCTTAGAAAAGGCATGGGGGGTCGCTAGCTCCTCCGGCTTATACTTGTCCCAAAGCCCACCCTTACCTCGAAATGTGGGTATTCCAGCCTCTGCCGAAGCTCCAGCACCAGTAAAAGCCAAAACTTTGCCCAGATATTTCTTTATGAGATTAATCGCTTCCTCATATGCATTAAATATCTCTCACCACCTCCGGTGGATTCTCTGGGTAGGGCCTTACTTCAGCTTCTAAGGGGCATCCTCCTCTACATAGATCGAAAAAGGCACAGTTTAGACACGCGCTACCTGCATAGCCAACTCTCCTAATGTTGTAACACTCAGGACTGTACCATATTCTCTCCCAACTATCTTTCAGCATGTTTCCAATTACCTTGTAATGGCTCTGGCATGGAATTACGGAGCCATCAGGCTCTACGGCTATAGAGATGCTACAAGCCGAACAGAACTTAGGCCCTAACCCCATCTCCATGGGATCGAGTTCACAATATCTAGTGACGCCGTACCAAGTGAAGTCTAGATCGAGTTCCGTTGTAAGCTCCTTTATCTCAGCAAGTAAGACTTTCGTTCTCTCGAAGGGAGGCTCAAGATCCAGAAGATCCTTTCCCCTCCCACTATATATTAATCTGTTGAGGGAAAAACCATCTACCCCTAGGTCAGCTACAAGCCTCACAAGCGACTCTATGGTGTCAATGTTCCTTTTCATTAGGGTGGCATTTACTGTCACATACAGATCATATTCTAAGAGGTTCTTCAAGCCTGAGATAGTTTCCTTCCAGCTCCCACTAACCCCGGTTATGGAGTCATGTATCTTCGGATCGCTTGATTCAAGCGTAACCTGAGCAAAATCTAATCCAGCCCTTACCAGCCTCCCAGCAAGTTGCTCATCTATGAGACGACCATTGGTGACAATTCCGGACACCATTCCTAACTCTTGAGCTTCAGCAACGAGTTCGGGCAGATCTTCCCTCAGAGTGGGCTCACCACCAGTAAATGTCGCTTGAGGGACCCCTAACTCATGAAATCTCCTCAAGATAGTTTTCCAATCTTCGGTGCTGATTTCTTCTCTATCCTTTGGGCTGGAGGAATAGCAGTGTATACACTGGTTATTACAAGCATAGGTAATAGCTAGATCTACCCTGAAGGGCGCACCTAGCGCCTCAGGGTCAGGAAAAGACTTCTTAAATCCAAGATCTGTTACAGGGTCTTCATCGGTCTCTATAAACCTAGCTATCTTGTCGGCTACCTCTTCATAGTCCCTCCTGACAACATCCTTTTTCACGCCCCTCATATATCTCCTAAGCTCTCTGAATGCATCTTCCCATCCTCCTCCTTCTAATAGGATCTTGGCGTATACTGCAGCAGTTAAGTTGAGATATGCCACCCTCTGGGCATCTACTACTAGTGCCCCCATCCCCGCCGGCTCCACTCTAAGCTGAACCTTGTGGCCCCTATATCTGTAAGTGAAGAAAGCTCTATTTATCAACCGACTCCACCCCCCGCGCAAGCGCACGCACAGCTAACACATGCACATGCACACGCGCAGCTAACACAAGCGCAACTGATATGAGAAGTACGTCTTCTCCCTCCTACCGCCCTCCTGGGTCTCACTGGTATTATTGCTCTAGCAACCTTATCGGAGAACTCCTCAATACTTTTTACTACGCCTGAAGATACCTTCTCAACAGACCTAACTATGGAATCAGCTGCCTTCTCTATGTTAGTTATTATGGGTACATCCCCACTGCTTCTGGGCACAGGTACCTCTGTTTTCGGCGTCTCAGTCGGTACTGGCTCATATCTCCCTGGGGGTATTCTAGTACCTATGGGCCACCATATCCATACATCCCTCTGAGGGATACCAACAACTGTCTGAGTTATTCCACCTTCTAAAGCTTCTTTCAAGTGATGTTCGAACTTCTCATCTATCAATAACCAATCTAGGTTATCCCTTATCAGTACCTCCTTCTCCTCCGGAGAAGCTTCCCTGATACGCCTCCATAGTCCCCTTACGATTCCATCGTAGTGTCTCAAGGTCTCCTTCCTAGAATAACCAGCCATCTCCTTCTCAACTCTCTTATGGAGTAGCTTGATCACCTTAACTAGGCAATCCTCATCAAGACCCCTCTTCTCTATACATTCAAGGAATCTCTTCTCATAAACCCTTAAGAGGGTATGCTTAGGAATGTCCGTCCTTTCCAGGATAAGGGGATCTAGGCTTTCGACCCTAAGAGCGCCCTTCCTGCTAAGGGTAGATATCATAATTGCAAATATCCTACCGTAACTCAGCTTCTTTCCCTCAAGCTTTTTCAGATATGCTACTTCAACCGGCTCAAGTTTCTTGTTAGGACCGAGACTCTCAACAAGGATTTCGGGCGACATGTATGGCAGTTTCTCCATCCAAGACTTAACAAACCTTACAAAGGAAACCACGGAGAAAAGGAGCGCTATTATCAGTATGAGGCCTATGATTCCTATAAAGGCAGCACCAAAGATCGTATCTAGAAATCCACCTTCTTCAGGTGAGGATACGACATTCTCAACATATTTCTGGGGAAATGACACGCCTATATCCAGTTTATAATCAGGAGGTAGGTCCTTCCTCACCCAATAGAGGTAAAGTCTCCCATCATCTGTATGTCCTACATTATCATAATCCGGCTGATTCTTCACCTCAGAAGGACCTACGCCCTTTGGAAGTACAACAAATACTTCTAAGATATCGATCTGAGCACTAAACCAGGAGGGGATGAACCTAAGACCAGCATTACTTGGATTCGTTTTATCCTCGAATACGAAATTTTTCACCTCAGCTTCCACGATATACGTTCTACTACTCCCTGCAACTATTGGGGAGCTCGGCCTAAGTTCGACTGCAAAGTAATCTCCCTCTCTCACCCCAACAAATTCAGCATCAATTGTTCTTCCATCTGGAAAGACTTCTTGGGCTAAGTAAACCTCAAAATCCTTGTTGGGCATTCCAATCCTTACGAATTTTGATATGGTACCTGACTCTACCGTCAAGGTTAGGTTATACCTTAGGAGAACTACTCCAGAACTTTGAATGTCCAGAATGACTTTCTCTCTATTTATTTTGTAGGATATCTGGCCATACGTAGCTACTAAGGGCATGAGGAATAACATGAGGGTAATTATCACGACGAGTTTGTACTTCATCAATTAACAGCGGGATGATTAGAGATATTAATCTTGGTAGCGTCATCTAACATATGGAAATAATTCCTGGCCTGAGATACAGGGAAAGCGATAATAAGATCCTAGCCAACGGAGAGGAACTATCAGCCAGTATTAGAAGATTCTCGGAGCTCAAGATGGTTTTAAAAAAGCCTAATGAGCTGAAGTCTGATGGGATAGCTTACTATATGTTCAGAGATCTACCTCCACTGAGGGAAAGCTGGGCTAGATTTGATATAACGGTAATTCCACCTTGGAAGGTAGGAGGCGAGTTCGCTAAAACTAAGGGCCACTACCATAACTCTCCAGAGAATATGCCTTCATACCCAGAAATATATCAAGTTCATGAGGGCAAGGCATTTTATCTACTTCAAAAGCCTAGCGCTAAAGAGCATGAGATCTTAGATTTCATAGTTGTGGAGGCTGAACCTGGTGATGTAGTTGTAGTGCCACCGGGATATGGGCATGTGACAGTGAATCCATCAGAAACTACATTGATAATGAGTAACATAGTTTTCAGGGAGGTAAGGTCATTCTATGGCCCCTTTGAGAGGCTAAGGGGGGCTGCCTATTACTACACAGATGAGGGGTTTGTTCCTAACAGGAGGTATTCCCATATACCAAGGATACGGTTTGAGAAGCCTATTGACAGATCAGAACCCTTGGTGCTAGACTTCCTGAACAACGAAGATAATTACTCTTGGCTAGTTAAAACTAACGAGGCTTGTGAGAAGGGATTCTTAGGTGTCTATTGTGGGACTTAGTGGGCCTTCCTTTACATCACTGCTTTGGGAATTTTTGAGGGAAGGAAAGGAAAGTGTTGTCAGAGTGAAGGAGGATCCGCTACTAGAAGAAGCTGCATATATGGGCTACTTAGTCACTGAGGAGGCTACAACCTTCGTTTGTGGCGAAAGACCAACCTATCTCATCTTAAAGTGTCCGAAATGTGGTAAAAGTTCTCTAGAGACCATAGGGGCTTGGATACATGTGGGATGCGGAGCTGTAAGTTACACCTACAGAACCTGCCCAAATTGCGGAGAAGTCGGTATGGACGAGATGGTAGAGATAGGCCCCGTTTATAGATGTTTGGCCTGCAATGAAATTGTTAACTACCCAGAAATAGTATCCCCATGCACTACACTTAAGGTCTCTAGAATAAAGATATACAGGTTAACTGAGGAAGCTCATCTCCTGCTCAATAATGTGAGTCATATTCTAGCGAATTTGCCCGAGCCAAATGTGAAGTTCCTAGAAATAGGGGGAGTGAAGGTAGAGGCCCTCCTGATCAAGGAAGGAACAGCTATTCTGATCGGGAACGAGGACAGGAATTATCACAGGGATAGGGCCACGAAATTAGAATGTTTAGGACTCTCCACGGATC
>JAGGTZ010000201.1 GCA_021158805.1 Thermoproteota archaeon
GGAGGAACCTTTAACTCCGGAGATCATTTTGTAATCGTCTGGTATGTGGGCTCTCTGTAGGACAGCCTTCATGACCTCAATATAGTTGGAGACGTCGACATCCTCATCAACTATTATCACCCTCTTCAAACTCTTGTGAGCGGATATCGCCATGAGTCCTGCTAGTACAGGCTGATCATCGCTATTTTTCCTTATAGATATAGCAGCCTCTATCCAACCCCCACCTCCTGGAGTCATAGCGACATCTACAACGTCCGCTACCTCAGATACCCTATCTTCTATGAGAGGCTCTACAGGAAGCCCCATGAGAATTTCATGCTCTCTACTTGCAGGTAATATAGCTTGATAATAGGCTTCCTCTCTTGCATACACTTCATGAACCTTAAGGATAGGCTGCATTCTCTGTATATCCTTGCCAAGGATTTCATAGAAGGGACCCTCTGGAGCCCTCTCCCCCGGAATTATCTCCCCACATAGTACTATCTCAGAATCAGAAGGTGCCCATGAGTCTACCTGCTCGCACTTCGAGATATGTACGGGGGAGTTAGCGATCCCCCCAGCTATACCAAGTTTGTCTATGCTTTCTGCTGGGACAGCCGAAGCTATCATAACCTCCATAGGACTACCTATTGATACTGCTACAGGCAACGGCCTTCCCTCTCTCTCAAAGTATTCTATCGTTCTGGCCAGTTTTCTTCCCTCTACCGCCCTAAGTACCAGCTTATTCTCTGAAATTGGCGTCATCCGATGGTATGAGGATGAAAACAGACCATCTTTATCCCTAAAAATGACGATAGATGCTGTCATATAAGGCCCAAGTTCACCAACATAATGTTTGAGGATAGGTAGATCCTTAAGGCCTACTTTCACCTTTCTCCAAGAAGGTTCGGCTTCCTTAGGCCTTATTATATTCTTTAGGGCATATCTTATTTTAGCTCTAATCTCCTTAGGATCCGATAACCCTAATATGGCTGTCAAAGTCTTTCTAGAGGTTGCTATTCCACCGATCACTGGGAATCTGCTGGGGGTCCTACCTTCTATAAGAGGGTTCCTGAAGAGAACAGATTTCCTCCCATCAAATCTCATTAGATAAGCGGCAATTTCGTATTTTGTCGAAGCAGCCTTTTCAACGACCTCTAAAAGGCCCTTATCTCTCAGCCTCTCAACTGCTTTTCTAACACATACCATGGCAACCTCCTCTATACCTCATTTAACATCTTTTTATTCCTACATCATTATATCCCAAGGTGGTCTCCTCGATGTGGAAATTTGGAGTTAAAACTCACTTCATAGCTGAACTTCAATCTTTAAGTGAGGGAGAAAGAGTAAAAATCGCCGGATGGGTCTATCGAAAGAGTGAACTGGGAGGGATCGTTTTCATTAGACTTAGAGACTCCACAGGGGTAGTTCAAGTTGTGGTTAAGGAAGGGGAAGCATCCAAGGAAGATGTAGAGAGGGCGAGAAGCGCTGGTATAGAAGCATCGATTGTTGTGGAAGGGAGAGTGAAGAGGGACCCAAGATCGCCCACAGGGATTGAACTTGTAGCTTCAAGAGTTACAGTGGTTGGAGAATCTCCTGACTTTCCAATAAAACCAGATTCGGGCGAGGAGTTCTTACTAGACAACAGACATCTTCATATCAGGACGACGAGGATGAGAAATGCTTTAATGATCAGGAGGGAAGTGCTCAGGGCTACTGAGGAATGGTTCATAAAGAACGGATTTGTTAGAGTAGAAGGTCCTACCTTCGTTGGCGCAGCCGTCGAGGGAGGAGCCACACTATTCGAGGTGCCTTATTTCAACAGAAAAGCCTACCTAACTCAAAGCTCTCAGTTCTATTTAGAAGCGGCAATTTTCTCCTTTGAGAACGTATATACAATACAACCTAGCTTCAGGGCAGAGAAATCTAGAACGAGGAGACATCTGACTGAATTCTGGCATGCAGAGGCTGAGATGGCTTGGGCTGATTTAAACGGTATGATGGATGTCGTGGAATCTCTTATCAGGTACATCGCCGAGAAAGTTGTTGAGAGAGCCGGTCACATATTAGAGAGTTTGGGAAGGAGATTTGAACTTCCGGAAGGGAGATTTCCTAGGATAACTTACGACGAAGCATTAGAAATAGCTAAACGAAAGGGCGTTCTCATAGAATGGGGCGAGGACTTTGGTACCGAGGCTGAGAGGGCTATTTCACTAGAATTTGACCTACCGGTTTTCGTTACAAGGTATCCAAAGAAAGCGAAGGCTTTCTATCATAAACCAGACCCAGAGAGACCGGATGTAGTCCTATGTGCTGACTTACTTGCGCCAGAGGGTATAGGGGAAATTGTTGGAGGCGGGCAGAGGATAGAGAGCCTAGAGGAGCTACTATCAAGGATCAACGAGGAGGGACTGAATCCAAGAGATTACGAGTGGTACCTAGACCTTAGGAGATATGGTAGTGTCCCTCACTCGGGATTTGGCTTGGGAATCGAGAGAACTATAAGATGGATAACAGCTCTTCCTCATATACGGGATGCCATCCCCTTCCCGAGGACCCCAACAAGGCTCTATCCCTAATCTTCTTCTATTAACCTATTTTCCCTAATAGGTTTGAAGGGCGTGTTTAATACCTCTAATATCTTCCTAGCCCTAGCTTCACCAACAACCCTTTTTAATCTAAAGAAGTCGGCATTAAACACCTCTCTAAGGGTACCAAATTCATTCAACAGTCTTTCTGCGGACTTAGGGCCTATGCTGGGGAAGCTAACTAGTACAGAGTACGCTTCCTCCCAAGATCTAAGTCTTCTTCTCTTCCTGACTGGTATTATAGAAGGTCTATTCCCCTCTATTTTCCTAGCCAAATACACTAAGAACCTCGCTGTATCTTCCATAGAGGATACATGGATTATAGATACTCCTCTCAGAGCTAGGGAAGACAGAGCTCCCAAGTAGTGCGGTCTTGCTCGCTGATTTATACTAAAGGGCGGCTCCTCTACTAGTATTATGACTACTTCACAACTATCTTTCATTTGATCAACTTGATCGAAGAGCCTACCGTCGTAAATGGATTTCACAAAATCGTTAAGCGATTTTCTCTCGATACAAGCTTTCATACCTACGAGATAATCAGCAACCTCTATCCTTCTTCTCTCAACAAGAATACCTTCCCTCCTTAACAGCCTCTCTATGAGTTCTGGTTCTCTATCATCCATAATTATTCTCATATACCATCATCTCAGCCAGAGCTTTTTGATCTCCCTAATCATCCCCTTAATTTCTTCTTTCGGTTCTACATAATCTATCTCGTCTAGAACAAGCTTTACTATGCCACTTTCAAGGTAACTAGCTCTACCCCTAACTATGATTTCCTTACCTAAGTACTTTCTCACGAGATCATCCGTTGGTACTGAGTAGTCTGTCTCGCCTAGTTCATCAGCCTTTCTCAAGACTTCTTCAATGGACATTCCTAAAATAGACTCAGCTTTATCCCTAAATGCGACTACCCTAGCGACCCCGGTTCCATCATCTATTGTGAACGCTATTGATAGAAGAGGGACTGCTTCCTCTACAGGACCACAATTTGGACACATAAACTGGCCGTACTCCATCTTCGTCCTAGAGCTACACTTTGGGCAATACCAAGTAACCCTGGCCCTGTCAGACATCCAAGTTACAGTGCCTCTGAACTCCCTGAGCCCGTCAGACGACTCACCTATCCAACTCCTTCTGTACTTGATCCTCCTAGCGATTGCCTCAATACCTTCTGGGATGGGACCTATACCCTCCGAAAGAACCCTAATCTCCCCATTTTTACTCAGCGTGAGGACACCATCCTCGCTCATATATACTGAGCTTACGGAGATTTCAGCCGGAATCCTCACAGACTCAATTAAATCTGCCCAGTCACCCCAAAGCCTAAGGATTCCATATTCATCATTAGATTCTATCAAGAGGTCTATGAAAGGTTTCTTGGATACTATCCCTACATTCTCCTTCGGAAATTTGTATAAGATAATAGCTTTTATCTCCCTTGGACCGCTCTCACCCTCTTCGATTATCTTGATCTTAGTTCTTGGTGAGCTATGCAGTTCTACTATATCATTTCTCATAACTACTCTCACATTTTCCAGTAGTATCAATGATCCCTCTACGAGATCGTCTACTAAATATGCTTTATCCCCCCAGAATACAACTCTAGTAGTGTTTCCATCATCATCTCTTAGGATAACAGATGATCTCCTGCTTTCACTCCCGTCGCTCCTCTTGAACTCCGTGATAGGGTATATTCTAGTTACAAGACCTTTCACATCCACTTCTTGTCCAATAAAATCGTAGACCTCACCTACTTCTAATACCTTCCTCTCTGGAAGAGGTATCTCCTCCGTGCCCTCAATTATCTCTATACTAGATGACGAGTCTAAGTTAAGAACCGGCTCGTTATATCTCCGAGATACTCTTGCACCGGAGATCCTCACGTAATCGCCCTCTTTTATATCTCCCCGCTTTACCAGCTCTACTAACGATTCAGACCAAATAACTACATCTATCTCCCCGCTTTCATCAGCTATTTTAAATTCAGCTCTCTCTGCTCTTTCTCCGCTTCTATTCGTATAGCTGAGAATTCCATACATCTTGATAATTCTACCCTCAACTGTAGCTTTCCTCATCCCTGGAACGAGCTTTCCTATATCTATAGATTGGTGTTGCATCTCGGGGCTTGGGGTAGGTAGATCTATGTTGAGGTCTGTTGCCACTAAGTAAAGTGCTCCATCCGCCTTTATGAGGCCAGACATTTCTTCAACATACATATTTATTCTTCTGAGTACTTCTTCCTCTGTTATACCAGCCTTAGATGCTACGAACCGCACCATCCTCATGAACTCGTCATTATACTCCAAGTCAGACACCTGTTCCGGTTACCTCAACGACCACAGGTCCGTTTAAATTACCCTCGACCTTATACTTTACTGGCAGAAATTTTTCCACTAACCATATATTACTTTTTGCGTGGAGGGTTAGCTTAGAGATACCAACCTTTGACTTTCCGTCCGCAAGAGCTAGATAGGGTATTATCATATCTCCTGAATGGTTGTCAAAGGCCATACCCGTATCTAACTCGCTGAGAAGCTTAACAGCAGCATTTTCTCCAACTCTCTCACTTGGCTTGCCCCTTTCTCCGAGGTCATCTGATCCTATAGTGGGAGAACTTGTTGTCCAAAGGGTAATTCCGGCTCCTGGACCAAGATGGCTGTCCTTAGACCACTCTTCCTCTATATGTACTGAGAGCCCCTTCTTCATCAGTACATCTTTGGCTGAGTTCGCTATCCTCTTAACAACATGTAATGGTAACTTCACAGCATGAGCTCGCCCTTTTACCTCCTTTATCTCCCCTCTTTCCGTATATACTATGGGTTCGAGCTTTGAGGGCCATACCCGTAACTCGACCAATCCACCACCTTTAGGGTAATGCCCCCTCCTAATAAGCTCTATCTCTGCTTTAACCCCCATCATTGCTATGTTAGGTAAAAATACTTCCCTCATGTAGTCTATAGGAGGAGACATCGGTACATCGGTACCACCCCTTATCTTTATCCTCGCTTCCTTATCGGAGAAGATTGCTGCTGGAAGTATTGCTTGTATAATAAGACTGATGCTTCCTGCGGTACCTATATCTATCTCGAACGAACCTCCCTCTCTAGACTGAGGGATGAACAACAATCTCTTGGAACCGACATAATCTCCCTCTACCTTTGCGTTAGATAATCTGGCCAGCGCCCTCACGGCATTGAGGTGCTGAGGTCTTAGACCAGGTTTTTTCCTCTTGACCCTGATATTAAACACCTCAACTGGCTTCATGGTAATAACAGACATCGATAATGCGTATCTGAGGATAGATCCACCGCCTTCGCCGTGACTCCCGTCTATTTTGATTATATCCATACGTT
Organism: Thermoproteota archaeon; assembly: GCA_021158805.1. Lineage (GTDB taxonomy): Archaea > Korarchaeota > Korarchaeia > Korarchaeales > Korarchaeaceae > Korarchaeum. The sequence continues at coordinate 5,927 of JAGGTZ010000201.1, forward strand.
CAGATGTGACACATCCTTCTTTAAATAGCATTCCCATGATTCCCTACCAGTGGGGGGATGCTAGAATAAAGGTATTGCTCACGATAGAGGAAATTGAGGGCAAATTCATAGGAATAGGAATGTTAGGAAAGATTCTTGTCTGTAATACGATTCCTCTTCCCACCCAGGCTGAGGCCGAGGCGGACTTGAAGGCAACTTGCATTTCTGCATGGGGCGATTCCCTAGATTTCTATTGGGAGTTTTATACACCGGAGGCATACAAGATAGCTAGGTACATCTATAACCTATTTGTTGGTAGGAACCCAGGCCCAAGGGGGTTTGATATACTACCACATTACAAGACCAAGTTCTGGAACGCCCTTCTCACAATAAGTTCCATACCACGTGGTAGGTTTACCACATATGGCGAGCTGGCTAGAGCTATAAATACCTCACCTAGAGCAACTGGTAATTATGCGGCTAGGAATCCCTATCCCCTAATAATTCCCTGTCATAGGGTGGTTAGGAGTGACATGAGGCTAGGAGGATACAGCTATGGTCCCATAATAAAGGCATCCCTCCTAATGAATGAAGGGGTAACTGTAAACCTAGATACCGGAAAGGTAGATCCATCAAAACTTATCAGGGCCGAGGAGCTCATAAAACTGAGGAAGGTGTTGAAAATTGTCGGTTATGAGTAAGCCCGTTTTTGCATCTGATTTTGGTACTTCTTACTACAAATACGGTCCTTGGTGGATAATGAAGACTGGGCCAGATATGATAGAGAATAGGGGCTATTTTCCAAAGATTTCTAAGGTCTCTGCTGAGATAAGGGGAGTCAAGGTAAGAGAAGTGGTAGTAGGACCAGAAGTATCCGAATTCCTCGAGTCTAGAGCAGATCTCTCAAGGCTTTATTATCCAATGAGAAATGGTATCATAGAAAGAGGTGATGACAAGGGCTGGAAGGTCGTAAAGGAACTTGTTAGGTATGGACTCCTTAAATACCACCCTGGAAGTACGGATACGACAGGAGTGCCATTTCATGGATTCTTCGTTGTGGCTTCACTCGCTGCTCAGGCACCAACTTACATGTATGAAAGGCTCTTTGAGATTCATAGGGAGATTAACGAGGAGGAGGGCAACCTAGTAAGGGCAGTAACGATAATTCCTCAGCCTCTGGCAGTGGCCATAGCAGAAAGGGCAGTCACTTGTGTGGTAATAGAGGCTGGCCATGGGAATACCCAGGTAACCCCGATTAGCAGAGATGTTATAAAAGCAGCTTTAATTCCTTTAAACAGGGGTGGCAGTGACTCTGACAGGATAGCGGCCCAGATACTCAAAGATCTAGGATATTCTGATCTTGCTAGAGAGGAGAAATTCGTTAGGATATTTAAGGAATCCGTTGGGCTTCTTCCCTTAAATATAGAAAAGTCGATTGAGTGGACGAAAGACCACCCAAGTGCCCTTCAATCTGTTTTCAAGATCCCTGGCACGACTGTGGAGGTAGACATGGGAGATAAAGTATGGCAGAGATTCTTAATAGGAGAATATTTCTTCAACCCAGGCCACGAAATATTCGAAAGCTATTATGTTAGAGGGTTCACACCACCTAAGGATACCCTCGTCGGCGGGGAAGTCATACCCGGTGATGTAAGTCTAGCAGAGGCCGTTAAAAGAGCAATATCAAAGACCCCAGTCGAGCTTCAATCATCAATAGCCAAGAACATCATTCTCTCAGGAGGAGGATTTAATTGGAGCGTTCCAAAGGGGCTGGAGGGTATAGCAGCCGATTCTCCGACTAAGATGAAATTCATGATGAGAGAACTAGGACTAGATACCCAACCCAAAATGGTCTCTGATCCACAATTTAGTGTTTGGAGAGGAGCTATCGTCTATGGGATGGCAATTGGCGAAGGAATCAAGTGGGACTGGCGGAAAATGGAGGGGTGGTTATACCTAAGCTAGATACCGCCATGCATCATTCTTTTGAATTCTATAGCATTTCCGAAGCTATAGTAAGAATTGTTGAAAAGTATGTAATTCTTTTCCGCCAGATACTCATTTACTAATTTGCCTAGCTTCCTGAGGTCACTTTCAGTATATTTGTATGAGTAGACTATCTTATTTCCTTTTCGGGCTCCATGTAACCTATAATATCTGAACTCCCCATAGACAGGCTTCTCATAGAGTAAATCGACGACATGCGTTATATTAAATTCTCTCAATATTTCGATAAACGCTGGGTTAGAATACCAACTATCATTTCTTATCTCCCATCCCAGGCTCATATCATTAGTTATTGAAGATAGAAACTCCCTTACATTACTTA
>JAGGTZ010000073.1 GCA_021158805.1 Thermoproteota archaeon
AATATCAGCTCATCCTCCACTTTCTTGAAGTCTACGGGCCTCCTAGGATCTAACTTGAACTCTAAGACCTCTACAGCGCCAGCATCTATCGCCTCCTCTAGAGTAGGAGATCTAAGCTTGCCCTCTGCCTTCATCTTGACGCGTTCACTGTCTAGAAACCACCAGATTTTCAGTCTATCCGTTCTGAGCCCTCTATTTATTTCATCATTTATCTCTCCATAGTAGTTAATAACATACTCCCAACTTATCACCCCGAGCTTTCCTAGATTGAATCTAGTGTTAAGCGCCTGAAGTGGATCGAAGGTCCATCTAGCCCTGTTGAGGCCCATAGAGAGTGCAATCTTTCTCTGAGCCTGCTTTATTCTAAATCCCAATCCTGCATACTTGAGTTCTTCAATAACAGCACTTTGGTGTGAATAATGATAGAGGCCCTTCGAGTCCCTAGCTAGAAACCCCCAAGCAAATCCCACAGCCATACCATTATCCAGGTCAAAGGCCCCCACTACTATCCCATAGTTATCGGCAGCAGCCTTTAGTACATGAGAGGGCACGGCCTCAGTTAGATCCTTACCCATTCTCCAAGCAGAGGCTTGTACCTCTACTAACTGCCTGAACTCCTCAGGCTTTGCTACGGGCCTTATCTCTATTCTCCTTAACTTCCCCTCAGCGTCTTTAAGCTCAATGTAGTCCAACCGCTCGACCATCTTGATTTCTTGCTTCCAAACATTATATTCTTGTCGTCCTAACCCCTTAGCCTCCTCACCAATATGTAGAGAGCTATACCGACGATAATTAGGATAGCAACTGCGGTCTCAGCAGTATCTAGGATATTTACCATCTCCTCGTAGGCGATCCCAACTAAATAGCCTGCTATACCAAGCACTGTATAGCGAGGCAAACAGCCCAGGAAAGTAAAAAGCGTAAACCGGTTTGCTTTTATCTTCAGCAGACCAGCTCCAATGGAAATTATGGAGAGAGGAACTATGGGTAATGCCCTAGAGGCGAATATAGTCAAGCTCTCCTTTCCATTACTTAACTTATCTGTGAAGGATTCAACCTCGTTCCAACTTATTCCAAGCCATTTACCATATCTCTCTATTAGAGGCCTCCCTCCGTAATAACCGATTGCGTAATGGGCTAATGAGCCTAAAGTCGCAGCTATCGAGCCAGTTAATCCAATTAAAACTATAGAGGTAGCTAAGACCTTCATGAAATCGGCATCGGTGGGAATTAGGGAAAAGCCAGCTGCCATGGGAACCAATGGGGAAGGTATAATGGTGATGGCAGTTTCTAGCATAACTCCACCAAATACCCCAATCCAACCCAAGTCCCTTATCCAAGCACTGACGATCTCGATCAGTAGCTGCGTTAGAGACATTTTTCCTTCGTCAGCGTGTATGTAAGAAATTTAAGCCTTTTCAAAAACTAGGAAAGCAATCCAACTCTTCCTGATTTTACCTTCACGATCCCTCTATCGCTGAGTAACTTCACTGCCTTAGAGATCCACCATCTATCAGTGTTCAATTCCTTAGATAGCTCCGCTGTTGTTTTTTCTTCTTTCAGTAGCCCTATAATTCTCTCGGCTATTCCCTCAATGATTGGCTGTGGATTAGAGCTTAACCTATCGAATATCACTCGGGCAGTTACCTGATTGACATCCAATGTCCTCCTTATGTCATCAGCATTTACTTTCTTTACACCCTCTTCCACCTTTCTCCTTACATATTCTTCCATCAACCGCTCGAGTTCCTCCTCATCTGGCAGACCTAGGAGAATTTCCAGATCTATATCTAGGGTAATCCTCTTTCTAATTATGGTGTACATCTTTGCCGGCCTTCCCCTTCCCCTTCTCCTCTCCACAGCCCTTATGAGTCCCGCATCTTCGAGGTCCTTAATATGGGAAGCTATAGCAGGCAAGGTCAATCCAAACTCCTCAGCAAGGTCAGTAGCTGAAGCAGGGGATCTGAGTAACCTTCTTAATATCTTTAGCTTTGCATCGCTTGTAAGGGCATCTAATATCTTTTTCAACTTGAGAATCTTTGATCTAGTTATGTACAAGCTATTCCCTCCAAGTCCTCACATCCAATTCTATCGAGGAGGCTGAAATGTTGATTGTTAAGGCCTTCTCGCCCACGCCAACTACTTTATCTATATGAGTCCCTTTGAACATCTTACCGTCGTAGTAAACAATTCCATCAAAGCTATCGAGCTTGATGTGTACCTTGTATCCCTTAGGAACTTCGACATAGAGTTTGACGCTCCCTCTCTCGACATTAACCCTAAGATCCCCGGAGCAACGTAATCTTCCTTCAACTTCCCCAGTATTAACGCTAATAGTTGCCTGAGATAAGTCAGGGTCCCTCAGTTGGACAGATCCGAACCTTACATTTGCATCAAGGCTCCCCTTCCAGTCCTTCGGAGCATGAAGGACAATCCTGCCGAAACTAGTTTCTATAAAGCCATCCGCCCTTACGGGCGTGCCTGATACCTTAACATAAGCGGTATCTGTACTTGGATCTCTGATCACTACAATCTGCCCGAAATCTACGGCCAGGACTGCTTGGCTAAGTATTTTTCTCTCATAGGTTCCAGGTATGCTCAAGTTAGGCGTTTCTTTGTGATACCTTATCCTAACTGGAAGTAGCGAGACTGTTAGTGAGAATATGAGCAGAACTAGAACTAAAGC
>JAGGTZ010000020.1 GCA_021158805.1 Thermoproteota archaeon
AGTAAGAGCTAGAGCAATTCCCTGAACACAATTTCTCTTTCTTTTTTACAATTACCTTATTTAATCAAAGTTGAGTATATCAGCTCCTTAGATCAGCAGCTTAGTAGTATTTAATATCTTTCTCTTCCTGTACCTAAACGGTGCCTCAGATGGAAGGCATTCTGACGAAGCTGAGGAAGTGGACACCCCCCTCCAACTGGCATGTCATAACTACATTAGAAACCCACACTGCTGGTGAACCCCTTAGAATAATTACCAGCGGTCTCCCCGAGATACCCGGCCGGACTATACTGGAAAAGAGGAGGTATTTCATGGAGAACTTAGATCACATCAGGAGGGCCCTCATATGGGAGCCTAGAGGACATGCTGATATGTACGGCGCTGTGATAACGGAACCAGTATCTCCAGAGGCCGACTTCGGGGTGATATACCTCCACAACGAAGGTTACAGTACTGGTTGCGGGCACGCAATAATAGCGCTGGGAAAGGTTGCAGTGGTTACAGGAATAGTCGACATGAAGGAGCCGGTCACTGAGGTGAAGATAGATACCCCCTCTGGTCTTGTGAAGGTATTTGTGGAGGTAGAAGAGGGAAAGGTAAAGGGGGTCAAGTTTCATAATGTCCCCTCCTTCGCCTATCTAATGGACAAGACGGTAGAGGTTCCTGGTATTGGGGAGGTCAGGTACGATATCGCATATGGTGGTGCCTTCTACGCGTTCGTTAATTCTGAGGATGTTGGGTTGAGGTGTACACCTGATCACTACAGGAGCCTCATAGATGTAGGGATGAAGATAAAGAGAGCAGTTATGAAAAGCGTGGATATAAAACATCCCTTCGAAAGGGATCTGAGTTTCCTCTATGGCACGATATTCACATGTCCACCTCAGGAGGAAGGATCCCATAGTAGACATGTGACCATCTTCGCGGAGGGGGAGGTAGATAGGTGTCCTACTGGAACAGGCGTAAGCGCTCGCTTGCCTCTATTATACAAACGTGGAGAAATAGATTTAGGGGAAGAAATAGTGGTGGAAAGTATAATAGGCACTAAATTCACGGGTAAGATCGTAGAGAAAGTGAAATATGGTCCTTATGAGGCTGTTATTCCAGAAGTAGGTGGAGATGCCCATATAGTAGCGAAGAATACCTTTATAATGGATCCTAGCGATCCTCTTAAGTACGGATTTTTCCTAAGATAGCCTTGATTCTTTACTCTCTTCTTATTTTATTACCATGATATCAAAATCATTATTGTTTTTCCCAAGGTCTCAGTTATTTCCTTAATTTTGAAATTCTCTAGGTTCAATCCTCTAGCTGCATTGCTTAACATAGCATAGCAAAAAGGACAAGCTACCACAATTTCCTTAGCTCCACCACCTCCGCAACAGAACGTATACTCCCCATGCCTTGGCATCTCTCTGAATCTATTTACGCGTTTCAGAATTTCTCTCGGCTCCTTTACTGGGACTGTCGGGCCATGGGGGAACACAACGAGAAGCCCAAGAAATATGGTCTCAAATTACTTTAGGCTAGGAAGCAAGTGTCATACAAGCCCATTCTTAGTCTTGTTTTTTAATAGATCTTTAAGTTTAAGTATGAAAATAGTTTCAATCATAAAACTCGTGAATAGCTGCTAGCTTACACCTAAGTCTTGATGTGAAGATATGGTGTTCTAAATTTCGGTAATTCAGATAGCCCTATCGATGGGAACTCAGCTCCCGGTTCCTTCATAATCTCTTCAAGATCCTTCTCATCTAAGGTTTCATCTTCAGCTTTCCCCGCCCCCATTAGTCCTCTAATGGATCTCATTATAGCAAGGGCCGTTCTTAGGAGAAGAGAACTCTTACCTTTGAGGAGATCCCTTATAGCATACTTAGGCCTCAAGTAAAACGAGAGATATGCTTTAACAAGTGCTCTCTCTATCTGCTCGGTGGTAAGGTAAAAGCTCTTCATTACAGAGCGAGTGGTGGTATAGAGCCTCCAGTTGAGAGTTTTAATGAGATTGTTCTTAAGGGCATAGTACCAAAGTCTAGTCCCTGGATAGGGTGTCGCTATCGTGAACTGGGCATATGTAACGTCTAACTTCTTGGCGAATTTCACAGTTCTCTCTATATCCTCCTTCTTCTCCATTGGGAAGCCTATTATGAATGAGCCCAAGCTGTTAAGCCCAACTTTTACTGCTATTTTAACTGCTCTAATTGCTTGTTCTAAGGTTATCCCCTTGCCTATGAAATCCAAGATCTTCTGAGTTCCCGATTCTATTCCGAAGTAAATTGTATGGGCCCCAGCTCTCTTCATCTTTTCAGCCGTTTCTCTATCAATCGTGTTCACCCTAGAAGATGCAGACCATGATATATCCATTCCCTCCTTAACAATCTCGTCAGATATTTGCTGAGCTCTCTTTCTGTTGAGGGTGAATGTATCATCCAAGAACTCTATCTCTCTTATTTTGAAATCATCATAGAGGATCTTTATCTCTTCGATTACTCTCTCCGCACTGTGACCTCTCCATCTCTTCCCAAACTGAAGTGAAGATGAGCAGAAAACGCAATCGAAGGGGCATCCCCTAGAGGTCATGATTACACCATACCTCAGCTTTCCATAGCTATACCTATCCCAATTTATGAGGTCATAGGAGGGAATTGGTAGATCATCCATATTTTGTATGAGGGGCCTTGGTGGATTATGGACTATCTTTCCATTCTCCTTTCTATAGGTCAACCCCAAAATATTATTTAGTGAATCTACAGATCTGTTAGGCCCTTTCAAGGCAGTTAAAATTTCCTTGAATGTGACTTCACCTTCCCCTCTAACCACGATATCTAGATAGGGGCACTTCTTCAGTGTATATTTGGGTACAAATGTGACATGCGGCCCTCCTATTACAGTAATTATATCCTTGTTTACCTCCTTGGAGACTCTAGCTACATCGCACGCATCATAAAAGGCAGGAGTTGTCGCTGTTACCCCTACCATATCGGGATAGAAGTCCCTCACTCTACTCTTGACGGAATTCAGATCCATACCCTCAGCGGAAGCATCTAGGAACTTTACCTCATGTCCTTCATTTCTAGCAACGGAAGCTAAATATATGAGTCCCAAAGGAACTCCATTGACCCCCAAAACTCTTTTTATATCCGAGGTTACTGGAGGGTTTATCAGCATGACTTTCATGTCCATCCTGTAATAGCAGTAAGCTCATACTAATACGCCTTTCCTGTAAAAGGATGCAATCCCAAAATTAAATCTAGATATGTCACATTCAACCAACGTCATATATGGGAAGAAATGTTCCTGATTGACCGAGTGTTCAAGATTTTTTATCTGAAAAGGTAAGTCATTTTCCTCAACTGACCGGTCAGCTCTGAATTTCCTTCGTTTAAATGTATGCCATCCTGTTTTATACTTCACTAGGTGATCTTAAATGGGAGCTACCTTATAACCAAAAAGATCCTCTGTAGATAAAACGTGCAATTATAAGGCCTAGACACGAACCAGAGATCCTTAATGCCTTAATGTATTTGCAGATGAGGATATGACCGTGCAAAATAGACTTTTGTACAGCAATAAGGTAATAAGGTAATAATGCCATATGTCTGGATAATCATGCTACGCGCGAGCATAGACAAAGAGCTAGAGAAGAAGTTCAGGGAGCTAGCAATGAAGAGATTTGGCTACTCTAAGGGCTCTCTCAGTAAGGCTATGGAGGA
>JAGGTZ010000226.1 GCA_021158805.1 Thermoproteota archaeon
ACTATCGCGGCAAAGAATACTAATCTTGCGCCGCAGAGCATCAAAGGATTTGTCACTATAGCGATCAATCTATCCTTTGCGTCCGGTATCGTCCTCGTTGCATAAATTGCGGGGACATTGCAACCAAAGCCCAAGATCATTGGAATTATTGCTCTCCCAGACAACCCCAATTTTCTCATAATTTTATCCATTAGGAACGCCGCCCTCGCCATGTATCCAAAATCCTCAACGAGGGATAATGCAAAGTATAACAGGATGATCAGCGGAACGAAGCTTAGCACCATGCCAATTCCATTTAGTATCCCGTAATCCCCAAAGAATAGGTAATCAAGCCATGGGATTCCTGTAATCCCTGAAAGGGCAGAAGATAATTCCGCAAAACCATCTCCAAGGAAATCGCAGAACGGTGCAGAGACCATAAAACCGAACTGAAAGATTATCCAGAGCACGGATATGAATATTGGTAATCCGACGTACTTATCGAGGAGAACGCTGTCCACGATATCCGATGCTGTAACTACTTCCTTCCTTACTAAAACATCGCTACATAGATCTTTTATCAACTTGTATCTTGCATCAGCAAGGGCTATTTCGAAATCTTCAATCTCATCACCCATTATCCCATCCTCCCCATTGCTTCTTCACATTTCGAGAGTAGGCTCTTGTCGATTTTCTTCTTAATTTCCTCGTCATTTTCGAGAATTTTAATTGCTACCCATCTTTTATCAAGATCTCCTACCTTTCCTTCTATTATTTTCTCAATCTCCCCTATGTATCTCTCTATTTTTTCATCATATTTTACTATTCTTCTTTTTACCGGTTTTCTCGCGTACTTTACTATGGCATCCAGTAATTCCTTCATCCCCTCCTTTCTAGGAGCAACCGTGGGTATTACTGGAACTCCCAATTTCTCCTCCAATTTTTTGGTATCTATTTTTATACCCTCTCTCTCAGCTAAATCAACCTTGTTTAGAGCGATAATTACATTTGCTCCAAGTTCGAGCAATTGCAGTGTAAGATAGAGATTTCTCTCCAGATTCGATGCATCGACGATGTTAACCACAACATCTGGCTTTTCCTGAATGATGTAATCTCTCGCAATTAATTCCTCCACGGAATATGCAGTCAGGCTGTATGTTCCGGGAAGATCAATAACGTATATTTCATTTCCTTTATAATTTAATGTTCCTTCAGCCTTATCGACCGTTTTCCCAGGCCAGTTTCCAATATGTTGGTGTCCACCTGTTAAATTATTGAACACTACCGACTTCCCGACATTCGGATTCCCAGCCAATGCAACCCTTATCCTCATTGTCCCACCTCAACAAATAATTTCATGCTTATTCCCCTTCCCAAAGCGATTCTTGACCCATTTACCTCTAATAAAATAGGACCCCTACCCATAGACTTCACAATCCTTATCGTAGCGCCTGGAGTCAAACCTAAATCTGCAAGCCTTCGCATAACTCTCCTCCCTCCCCTGACATATATAATCCTCAGATTCCTCCCCTCAGGGGCCATTGCGAGGGGAATCACTCCTTCGCTTCACCTCCACGATTATCGTCTCTGCCTCATCCCTCTTCAATGAGAGATTGTATCCTTTCACCTCAAATTCTATCGGATCTTTCAAAGGAGCATTCCTTATTACCTTCACCTTCTCGCCTTTTACCATCCCCATCTCCATAATTCTTCTTATCGTAAGCGGGTCCCCACCCAATACGCCAGCAATCACGCCCTCCTCCCCAGGCTTCATTTCACTAAGTCTGACCTTCATTTTATCACCTGACATACCACAATTAGAATTAGGCCTTTCTAATAAAATTAGGCGTTTCTAATATACCCATTTCTAAGATATCTGTCGGAATGATACCTATTGGAATGCACTAAAAATCACAGTTTTCTGCCTATTAATCTCAATATGGTATTAATACCTAAGATATTATGTAGATTAGGTTAATCTAATATAATAATCAACATGTTAATAGTTATGGTTTTCTCAGGAGGCGCTATAGCTATCTGGTCTGGATAGATTAGTTAAGGCTCTTCTAGGAAAAGGACCGAGGATTCCGCTGAGGGGATCAGAGAGAAGAGCCTTTGAGTCTCTGAATATAGCGTATCGAGATCGATCTATTTTCTGCAGAAATTAAACTATAATATTAACTGTTATAAGGACAAGAAAAGTGTCAACACTTAATGAAGCTCATATCCATCTAGGATAAGAATGCTTAAAGCCACGGCCATCACATCAGCTAGGCTACCTGGATTTCTTCTATGACTTTCCTCTCTGAGAAAGGTGTCATACTCCTCCAAAGATATCGATCCATCGAGAACTCTTTTAGCCATATCTTTCACCCTTAAGGCCTCTTCAATTCCAGCCTTTCTAGCAATGAGAGTGTCCACATTCTCAGAGAGAAGTTCCAGAAATGCAATGATCACTGATTCTTCGAGGTTATTTACCTTAGCAAGGTCTCTAACCCTAAGAAAGGTCTTATAGCTAAGTTCATATCCTCTAAGCCATTCACAGAATATTAACTCCTCCCCACATTCTATCTCAGCTATTTTCTTCAGATTTATCTTATCCCTCCTTAATTCCTCGAAGACGTTTTCTCCGTAGACATCATATTTTGCTTCTTTTCTCAGTCCACTTGGATTGGCCAACCTAACAGCTTTATAAAACTCTACAGAGTCTTCTGGAGTTGTCCTCTCTATAAGGGTTTTGGATACGCTCGGTGCTTCCATTACATCATCAGATATAGAGCAGGCCATTGCTAGGGGTATAGCTAACGCTATAATTCCGAAATTAGCATTGGAATTTTGGGCTGATATAGATTCCTCAAACGCACGCCTTATTAGATTGCCTATCCCAGCTTCCTCATAACATAGCTTACCCTCACTGATGAGCCTTCCTCTCTCAGCAGTCTCATAGAGAACCTTGCTCATGAACACATCGCCGAACAGGAAATTGTAGATTGAGAGATCATCGAAGTCTTCGTACCTGTTCACGTTTCCCGGCTTTGGTATGGTCACCTCAAGCAAGGGACCCAAGGTGAAGGCCCTCGTCACATCCCACGGATCCATGCCGATCCCTCAGGTAGATCTGGTATATTTTTAAGATCTAACGTTACTTGATCGAAGATAGATCCGCTAAAAATTAATTAGGATGAAGGATTATTCACAGGGGTACATATTGGTCGAGAGGAGTAAAGACTGGTTAGATCAAGCCGAATGGGATCTAGAGCATGCAAAACATGACCTTAAAGCTGGTTTTTACGATTGGGCTTGCTTCTCAGCTCAACAGGCAGCTGAAAAGGCGATTAAGGCAGTTATTCAAAAGCAAGGTGGAGAGGCTTGGGGACATTCCGTCTATGAGCTATTGCTTGAGCTTAAGGATAAGTTTGATGTAAATTCCCTCCTAGATAAAGCTCTAGAGTTAGATAAGGCCTATATACCAACTAGATATCCAAATGCTCATCCTTCCCTATCTCCAAGGAGGAGATACACCAAGATAGAGGCTGAGAGGCTGATCTCATACGCGGAGGAAATCGTTAATGCGTGTAAAAGTATATTATCCAAGATATAGCAGGGAGCACGTTATAAGGACGCTTAGGGAATATTTTTCTAAAAAGGCAAGTAAGTTAGGCATCTTGGAGGCATACCTCTTCGGCTCATATGCGCGAGGTGATCACACAGCTTTCAGCGACATAGACTTACTGATTATAGTTAAAGATTATGTGGATCGTGATAGGCTTTACTTGGAGTTCAGAAAGAGCATCGACATTAGAGGACTCGAGCCGCAGATAATACGCTTGAGCGATTATTTAAAAATGAAAGCTGGAAGATGGATAAGAACTATAAAAAGCGAAGGAGTGAAAGTATATTAGCTGACTGCTAAGGATAGCTTAAAAATTAGTTGAAAACCTCCCGTACTATAATAACTGCTAGCGGCATCTCTCGGCTTACCAGTTAACTATGATGTCTAGCTCCTCAGGTGGATCCGGTGTATCCTTTAAGATCCAATGTTATTGGATCGAAGCCCAGTTCCATCAATTCCTCCACTAATGCTTCTCTAATGCCTTTCCTCACAAGCTTCTGAAGATCGTCTGGAAGTACTTCTATTTTCAATCCTCCATGGAAGTATCTAGCTCTCACTAACGGTATATCTTTCTCTAGAATAGCCTCTTCTGCCAGATCTATCTCCCTCAAGAGATCATCACTCACTTGAAAGTTGTGAGGAAGTCTCGTTAGGAGGCAGGTATCTGGCAAGATTTCAGGAACATCAAGCTCCTTTGCCATTTCCCTTATTCTCTCCTTAGTTACTTTGAGAACTGCAAATGGGCTTACAACATCAAGCTCCTCTAAAGCCTTCAGTCCGGGCCTAATCTCGCTCAAATCATCAAAATTCGTTCCATCTATGACCAAATCGCATCCCTTCCTTTTAGCTATCCTAACTATCATGGACATCATCCGCTTCTTGCATGCGTAGCATCTGTATGACCCGTTTCTTGCTATTTCTTCATCTTTCATGATCTCCCTGTCTATCAGTACTATGTGAGGGATATTCCACTTTCTTGCGAACTCTTCACTCCTCCTTACTGCTCTCCTCGGTATATAAGGGAAGTAAACTGTTATAGCTATGATCTCCTTGCCTGCTTCTTGGAGGAGACGAAGGAGAACTGAGCTATCTAATCCGGATGAATAAGCAACTGCTATGCATTTATGATCCTTCAGAAGCTCAGAGATCATATTCAATTCCTTGAGGTCGGTCATTTTGCTACTATGAGCTAGTGACCTATAAGATATAGCATCTACTCTACTATGCTGTGCTGTGATAAATAATCAATTAACTTAGTTAGCTATGTAATCACCCGAGGTAATCTGATGACCGTGAAATATCTCGTGATGAAGAAGCCTATGCGCTATTGGGTGCCCGGATATGATTTCTCAGCTGAGATAATCAGGGTGTATGGTAACGTATTGAGAAACGGAGATTTCCTCATAATATCGGAAAAGGCGCTAGCCATCGCTCTAGGTTACATATATGATGAATCCATCATAGAAGAAAGCAGAATTACTTCTCTAGCTACTAGGGTAGTGAGAGAACTGTGGAGTATCATTGGTACGCGATGTAAGTTAGGGGAAAAGACTATCACCATGCTAAGAAGCATTCCTTTAGAGCTTCTGGCTAGACATAAGCAGCTTTCTCTCTCGATCGGAGGATTAAAACATTTCCTCAAACCCGTGTCCGAAGCTGGTATTGACACATCTAACTTGCCTTACTCTTATGTATCCTTACCTCTCCAAATGGCAGAGGAGATTGCTGACCAAATAAGGAATGAAATATCGAGTAAGCTGGGTAAAGATGTTAGCGTCCTCATACAGGATACGGATAAGACCTTCCTCCTTGATAAACTGAGCTTGGGCTTAGCTACTAGACCCTCTAAGGTAAGGGGTATTATCGATTTAGGTGTAATTTCATACATCCTTGGAATGTGTACTCACCTCTTTAGAGCATATCCAACCCCCGTGGCATTCTCAGGTCCTCAGATCTCCTTAAGACTTCTACTTAATATAGCGAGGGCTGCTGAATCATCTAGGGGATGGGGAGCGGGGAGAAATGTCGTTGAGATGGCTAGAAGGTTTAATTCAGGATTCGAAGATGTGACTTGGCGGATGCTCATGAGGGAAAACCACTTTCCAGCAGTGATAGTCAGATTACGAGAATGAATTTCGCCATTTGAGTTGAAAATTAATCAAGTGTATTATCTATCTACATGTTTATTCGCTTATTTCTGTATATATAGATAATGGGATAGAAATTTCTTATTCAAATCACCGAGCTTTATCTGGCTTAATCGGTAGATATCTTGTTATGGATAATACCAGCCGTTGGGCTGGGTTTTCGGTTGCTATAATAATAGTAATTGTGATATTACTGTTAGGGTCATATTACTATATCTACACATACGCGCCTAAGGAAAAGAAAACACGTAGTCTGCCGAGTGGGATAGAGAATAAGATAACTGTAGAAGTTAAAGATTCAATGTGCCATTACAAGCAAGAAAGGATTTGGAGTGAGAAGGAGTTCCAGCAAATATTGGAGGATGAAGAAAGATTCAAGGAGAAGATGATAAACGACTTCAAAGGGGCGCATAAGTCCTACGGAATAACCATAAGGAACTGTAATATTCAATTGGATAAGGATAGTAGAATTACGACTCTAGAGTGTGACGTAGAGGGATTTGTGTACAAGAGCGATGATTCCTACACCGCCGAATTTGGTTGGTTAATCAGGCCTCTCGGTTTAGATTTCATAGACAACAAGTTCAATGAAACTAATGATTCACTCTCTTGG
>JAGGTZ010000180.1 GCA_021158805.1 Thermoproteota archaeon
CCTACTTCTAGGTTAACTCCCTTCAGCACGGTTCTACCATTGACCTCAACCCAAAGGTCCTCGACTTTTAGCATGCTCACAAGAAGTCGGGCTGAATGAGAATAAAAATCTTAGACAATTCAAGTGAGGCATACCTCCATCAAGCTCGATTACACTCTGAGGGAGAGGTTAAAAACGGGTCTCAGATAAAGGGAAGAGAAATGGTTCAATCCCGCTCTTTAAGAAGTCCCTCACCAATACCCCTGTAGATGGGACTAAAGAGGGGTGAAAATGTATGGCTAGGCCGAATCATCAGGGTCCATCTTGCTTAAAACATTCTCTAATTCCCATACTCCATCTATCACAATGGAAGCTCCATGCTCTAGCAGCCTACTATCTGGTTCCAGTCCTGTCCTCACAGCTATTGCCTTTACCCCTACTCTCCTAGCGGAGTCCATATCCACCCAATAGTCCCCTATGAACACGACCTCTTCTGGAGATAAGCAATGTTCCTCAAGTATCCTCCTTAATAGAGCATCCCTGTGCCATACGCCATCATGTCCCATCAGGGTATAGACCTCATGTACGTACTCCGAAAGGCCAAATTCTTCCAGCTCCCTCCAGACCTCCTCAGGGGGTACTCTCCTTCCTGTCGTAACCACTATTCGGTATTTCCTAGATAGCTCCCTCAGGACCTCCCTAGCGCCCTTTATAGGTCTATCTTCTGGATGCCTGACCTCCGAGAACCTGCGAGTGAACTCTTCCCAGAACTCAGCCCTATCCTCTCTTATCAGATCATCTAGCCTATCCTCCCTGAATAGCTTAATGAAATCCTCCCAACTGATACCTCCGATCATCTCGCTGTATATATGATGGAACCTACGCAATGTATCCAGTAGCGTCTGATCAAGATCAAATATTATGAGCCTAAGCATTGGAATCACGATCGAGTGGATGACAATTAACTTATTGATTTTACCTCTCAGGGTTCCAGTGAAGCGTTGCTTTCAGGTTGCCTCCGTAATAAATCGTGAAGGTAGGGTGGGAGCTTCCTTATACTAAATCCCTCCCTCAAGGATTGTGATTAGCCTTCCCGCGCGTGCAATACCAATATTGTTTATCATCGGCAGAGGCATACCATTACTCTAGCTGCCCTCTTTCAACTCTTCAGGGATAGATCTCTCCCACATCTCCCTAGCCAGCTTTCCTGTGTACTTTACTTTCTTCACCAGCGGTTCTGCCTGCTTTCTCCTCTCTTGATGCTCTCTCAGGAAGGCTTGGACCTTCTCTATGAGGTAATTCTTACACTCTCCACAGAGCAGCCTTCCTGCCCTACAATCTTCATATCTCTGGACTAGCTTCTCATCGTCGGGCTCGAAGAACATCTCCAACCACTTGAATACAACGCATTTATCTGGATTACCGCCTTTCTCCCTCTGTTCCTCAACAGTAGCCTGCCCTCCAGTGAGAGCGAACTTCCATATTTTCCTCCTAACTATTTCTGGCTCATCTGTTAGATATATTGCTGTCTCGGGCATGCTTGCGCTCATCTTACCGGTTAGACCCGTTAGAGGGGGAAAGAACTTTCCATGAATAGCTGCCGTCTTGTAGTACCCTAGGCTCTCGGCGATGTCCCTTTGAATACGCCAGTAGGGATCTTGATCTATCGCTGCTGGTATGAGGCATCGCTTCTTCTCAAAGAATGTTGGGGCGGCCTGTATTGCTGGAAAGAATATTATCCCGATCTTGCTGCTCTCAGTAAAGCCAAACACAGCCCTAGCTGTGGAGAAGGTGACCTTCTTGGATACCGGAATTGCCATCTCATATATCTTGGTGTACTCGCTGTTTTGGAAGATGAACGTCCTGTCTGGGTCGAAGCCAACTGCAGCTATGTCAAGTATATTTTCGTAAGCCCATCTCCTAGTATCATTAAGGCCCATCTCTGGCTTAATGATGAACTTCTCATCGTCTGTGATCTGTATGTACAGGTTAACGCCGAACTTCTCTTGGAACCACCTCGTCATGTAGAACGGTATTATATGACCTATATGCATGGGGCCCGAAGGACCTCTTCCCGTATAGAGGAAGAAGCCCCTACCTTCCTCATAATCTTTCAGTACTAGGTCATAGTCTCTATGTGAGAAGAAGAACTTTCTCCTCAAGAACAGGGGTAGTTCACTCTTGGTAAGCTCCTTCGTTTTTTCAATAAGTTCAGGAGTTAAGGGCTTCGTCCCAAACTCCTTGATGAGTTTTTCGTAGTCTACTAAGCCTTCTACTTCCCATGGAGTTACGACAAAATCCATCCGGTTTCCCTCCTTCAGGGAGCTGCCGTTAGGGCCAAAGTAGATCACCTGAAGTCATACTCCATAGTTCGCTCTACCATAATTTAAACGTTCTCAGAGCAGGATCATGGAGGTAAGGGGATGGAATGAACCCTTACCGATTTTCATTGAAATCATCTGTATCTTCATAAAGAGGATGGCAACTATTTGAGGATGAATATTCATCCTAACAGTAGATCTGGCTCTCTTGCTTAATGCACACGCGTGATAAATGATCCCTCAATCTTGTCCGATATCTCATGTGGTAGAATCAGAGGAGTCACTAGACTGATTAGACTGATCTAATGCTTTCTTACTACTTCCCCTTCCCCTTTTTACGATTTCTAAGGCCCCAAGTACGGCAAATGTGATGCCAACACCCAGAATGAAGTAGATCCAGGGCGGTTCTTCCCTCGGAGGTTCCACCTCTTTAGTAAAGGGCACTGTATAAACTTCGGTGACCGTGGTAGTCTTTAGCTCAGGCTCTCTACTGGTGGTAGTCGGCTTGGGCGATAATACCTCTCCCTTTACAGGTATCGTGACTGTGTAGGTGAAATTCGATCTCAATCCATCGCTCTGCTTTACCGTTATGGTGATTACATAGGCACCTGGGGATCTATATTCATGTTTCTTCGGAAAATCTCCACTTTCTTTGATTCCATCGCCCCAATCCCAGCTTATGTCTTCTATAGAGGTATTCGATGACCCTGGATAAGCCTTTCCACGAACTGTAACGATGGTATCCCTGACCTCAATACTAGTCACCTCTATGATAGGTGGGTACTGCTCTAACCTAACGCTAGCTACTGATACCTGGCACGAGTCAAGCACCTGATCAGAATGAATCAAATAAAAGTAGATCTTTCCCTCCTTCTTCGGCGCCTCGACGTAGACATAATATTTCCTGTTTCCATCTACTTGGTCCTCGAGGATGACCTTCTCACTCCCGTCGGGGAGTTTCATCTTGATCTCTACAGTGGAGGTCATATTAACCTTAAAATAGAGCAAAATCTTCTCTCCTGGTGCGTAAACCCCCCCGGGGAAGCCACGCCCTCTTCCTCCTCTATCTGTCCAGATATCACCAGTTGGCCTTCCCGCGGTCAGTACATGGACCGTACAGGAGTCAAGAACGGAGCGACTATACCCGCCTATAAGCTGGAAGGTCCTAGGTCCTGGATTTATGACTGTGATCTTCACCTTATAGATGACGCCCGGCCCAACCATTGACTTATCCACTAACCTGACCTTCGTACCGTCGGGTAAGATATCGTAAAGCTCAACATACATGAACTTGGAGACATTGAAGTAGATAGTTATCTCATCTCCAACTTTATAGTAACCTCCAGAGGCATTAAGACCTCTTCCTCCCTTATCTGTCCA
>JAGGTZ010000138.1 GCA_021158805.1 Thermoproteota archaeon
GGACTGATACTAGGAAGACCTTCCATTGGCGTAGCCAAATCAAGGCTAGTAGGGAGAGTAATCGGTGATGAGGTGAGGGTTAAAGGTCAGATAAAGGGAAAAATAGTATCAGGTGGCTATGTTTCTCCAGGCCATCTCACTGACTTGGAGAGCAGTATTATGATAGCTAAGAAATTCTGGCCGAGTGGGAAACAGCCACTTCCCTTGTTGATGGCTCATAAACTATCTAAAGAGGCTATACTGGGACGTTAATCTCATAAGACTTATCCTTAACGAGGTCTATCTTCAGGTAAATATCCCTGCCACTCGGGTTTATGACTCTCAATGAGAGATCTTTAACATCCTCTGCTGAGACTATCTTACCCTCCAGATATTTCCTATCATACCTAAAGACCCCTCTGACTCCAGAGACTGCTCTAAATCTTTTTATCATGCGATCTGGGGTTGTCACCCATAATCCAGCCTTTTGAGCCCTATTGTTCAAGGATAGCGCGGCATACTCGTCATAAACATCAACAGCTACCATTCCTCCCTTATTCTTGATAAAATCTACCACATTTGGGACTTTCTCTCTTCCATACAGTCTAGCTATTACTGGTATATTCCAAACCAGATCATTAGGTTTGAAAGGAAGGCTTATTCCGAGGCCAAATCCGATACCGCTTGTAAGATCCGCTGTCAATACGTAACTGGCATTGATATAAGCTGCTGACTTCCAAGCATCCATTAGGGTAGAGGAAATCCCTCTGAATCTCACACCAATATCTCCTCTCTTAAGCACATTCGCAAGCTCTTCATACTCCTCTGCAATGACTGAATGGTCTATTGATGCTCTGGTAGAGGCTAATAGGCCTACTTCATGTCCGCTCTCCTCTAAAAATCTTAATTCGTCACTAATACCGGATGGAGAGTAGTCCTCTCCTCTTCCAACGAAGAAGGCTATTTGATCCGAATTTTTAGCGAGCCTCTCTAACCAACTCTCTCCTTTTCCGAGGATTTTAGAAATTATACCAAATCTTGGCTTACCAATGCTCAAAACTGGGAAGGATATAGCTAGACCAGCTAGAAAATCTGCCGGAGGAATCCGCTTAACTAGCAAGGGAAAGCCTTCTCTTTTATGAAGGAGCAATATCGAGAAAAGGAGCAATTTGGCATGAATATCCACAATTGGAACGGATGGCGGGACCCCTCTAATCTCCTGTAGAGACTGGGGGTTTAACCTAAGATCTCTCCCTTTGATCCTCTTCATTCCAAGTGAGGATTCAGCTCCTCTTAGGAAATAGCTTACATTATCAAATAGATCGTACCCTACGAGGATATGGTCGTTCTTTGCAACGAGGGGGGCTTGCCCAAGGATCTTATCACCATCAAATGAGTATCTTATACCATAGAAGGGAACATCTGTCTCATCTACGGAGACAAAGCCTGTGGGCTTCGGAGGCGACCCTCTAGACTCTTCCTTATCACCTCCAAAGTAGGAGAGAGCCGTCCTGCCTATGAATATAGATGGAACAGATACTGGGACGAACTTAACGTCCTCTGGAAAAATAGCAACTGAATGCCTGAGCGGATCTGGCTCCTCGACCTCCTCCCAGAACAGGCCCAGAGAGTCCAGTGTATATCGTACGGCATCCCTTATCTTCCTGTCAGATGACCTAACAGCAGCTATATTCGTTCAGATCACGCCCCCGGGGGATGTCAGAGGTGGTGGGGCCGGTGGGACTCGAACCCACGTCCTACGGGTCTCCCCCTCAGTGCTCCACTAACTGGAGCCCGCCGCCCTACCTTTCCAGGGCATACCCCCAATCACTGGGGGAGAGCCAGGCTGGGCCACGGCCCCCCGATACCCTCCTTCCTTTTATTGCTGTAACTTATATAAATAGTTTGTCCGGTGAAGCGAATGAGATGCCATTACTGTCAGGGAGAAGGTACAATATTTGTTGAAAATATTGGTGAATGGGTTTGCGAGAAACACTTCGAGAGATACTTCCTCAAAAGAGTTGACAGAGTATTGAGGAGAGTGAGAAGAGGGAGTTCTATACTGTTTGGCATTTCTGGTGGGAAAGATTCTGTTGCAGCACTCCATGCTTCAAGCCTAATAGCTCATAAATACGAGTTGAAGATAGGGGCAGCTATCGTCTATACAGGGCTTGCTCCCGAGTGCTTAGAGGTTTTCAGATCATTAGTTGATGAGCTTAATATTGAGGGGATCGTAATAGATGTGAGGGATTGGGGCATAATAGTGCCACCGGATCCCTTGGCAGCTTGTATTGTATGTGGTGTTGTTACTAGGTACTTACTTAATAGATATGCTGTTGAGAACGGCTACGACTACGTTGCTACGGGTCATAACCTAGACGACATGGCTTACTTCGCCTTCAATAATTTGATTACTCATTCCCTTAATTACCTATATCACCAATTTGATTCTGTAACACAACCCCTCCCAGATTACAAGATGGCTGGGAAGGTCAAACCCCTCTTTTGGGTTAGTGACAACGATGCCTTGAATTATGTGAAGCTTAAGGGCTTGAAGAGCTGTATAACAAAATGTCCTCACGAAGGGAGAGATAAACAAGCCATATTAAAACCTATGCTGGCAGATGTGAGGAAGAGATGGCCACCTTCATTGGTAAACTTCGTTTCAAGCATTAGAGAGCTGGCAAAGAGGTCTTCACCAGGAGAAAGGAGGATAAACTTATGTGAGAAGTGTGGATATCCCACATCGGGGAAGGTCTGTGCCTTTTGCAGGTTAAGGGAGAAGCTGAAGGAGGTGATAGATTGAGGTTATTTGATGCCCATTGTCACTTAGAAGAAGAGGCCTTCGATGAGGATAGGGAAGAGGTAATAAGCAGGGCAATTAAGTCAGGAATAATAGGAATAGTAACCTCTCCGATATATCCAGAGGATGCCGAGAAGGCTCTTTCGTTATTTAGGGACCATCAGGTCGTCAAGGTATCTATAGGGCTTGATGTCGCGGAGTATGGCGAAGATGATGAAGTCGAGAAGACCATTCAATTGATACTAGACAATGTAGACGATATAGTAGCTGTAGGAGAAGTAGGCTTGGACTACAGGGTCGCCAGTAGGGGAGGGCCCGATAAGGATAGGCAGAAGGAGGTTTTCAGGAGATTCATAAGGTTGGCTAAGGAACTTGATAAGCCACTCGTTATCCATAGTTTATGGGCTCAGAGACCAGTACTTCGCGTCTTAGATGAGGAGGGAGCCTCCAGAGTAGTCCTACATGCCTTCGGCGGGAAACCAGATGATATCAAATTTGCAGTAGAGAGGGGCTGGGTTATCAGCATACCAACTAATGTCGTTAGATCAGAGAACATTAGGCGAGTGGCTGAATGTACACCTGTGGAAGTCATGGTCCTAGAGTCAGACTCTCCCGTACTTGCTCCCAATCCAAGGGAGAGAAATGAACCTGCAAATATTAGGGTCTCATTAACCTATATCTCAAAGCTAAAGGGGTATTGTCCAGAGGATCTAGCTAGTATAACCACTGACAATGCCAGGAAGGTGTATGAACTTTGGGATCCCGTCTAAGGATACCCTACGACCTAATAGGGTCAAGGGAGACCGGAGCTGTGGCTATCGTGGAGGTTCCTGAGGGCATAGATCCAACAGAAGTAGCTGAGGAGATAAGAAGGAGGCATCCTCACGTTAGATCTGTTCTCTTGAAGGCGGGATCCAGAGAAGGGGACTACAGGATTAGGCCCCTAAAGCTACTTGCTGGTTCTGAACAAACAGAGGTGATTCATAAAGAACATGGTTACAGGATAAAACTGGATCCTCGTGTCGTATACTTCTCTCCTAGGGAGTCCTCGGAGCGGCAGATGATAGCTGACCTAGTTAGAGATGGAGAGAGGATACTGGTGATGTTCGCTGGAGTGGGGCCATACGCCATCGCTATAGCTGTCAGGAAGGAGGTTGAAATTGTGGGGATAGAAATAAACCCCATTGCTGTTAGATACTTCCAAGAAAATGTTAGGCTAAATAAGGTCGGATATAAGGTATTTCCGATAGAAGGGGATGTCTCCTTTGTAACACCAGCAATGTACGGTAAATTTGATAGGGTAATCATGCCTCTCCCCAAGGGAGCCTACCAATTTATACATCATGCACTAAGAAGTCTAAAAAAAGGTCAAGGAATAATACATTTCTACTATTGGGGAGGGGAAAATGCATTTAGCATGGCTACCTCTCTCTTTAATGAAAAAGCCCATTCAATGGGTTTATCAGCTACTCCTTTAAGTATGAGGAGAGTTTCAAGCTATGCTCCACGTGTGTACAAGATAAGGATAGATTTTTTAGTTAGACCTGCTAGTCTCACTTAACTTATTAATGATCAGGTTTATAGATTCCGCTATGGATTATGGGGAAGGGTAGGGGAATGTCCGAGGACAAGGACACTAATCCAAAAACCATAGCAGACAATTACCAAGAAGAGGTAGAGCTGAGGGCCTCCAGCTACCGTGAACAGCTAATGAGAATAATGAGCGAGGAGGGAGGAGTACTCCAAATATTGTTGAGTGATGCTGGGAAAAATTTAGAGGCACTTTCCCACATACCTAGGCTACTTACTAACAGTCTTACCGATGGATTCAGGCTCGGAAAAGAAAAATTACTCTTACAGTTTCAAGATGATGTCAAAATGTTGATAAAGTCGGGTGAGTTGAAGGAGCTTGAAGATAGGGAGATAGCATCTCTCATGCAGGCAGCAGGTGATCTACTAGACGCACAACTCGCACTCATCATAGGTATGGTGAGTGAATCATTATCCAACTACCTGAAATGGGTCCCCCAGATCGAAGGTGGTGAGAGTATAGAGAGGGCTAAGAAGTTCATAGAAGAGCTGATAAATGTTACAGCAAAGGCCATGGCCGAAAGGGACGTCCTTAAGAAGTTCCTGAAGGATATCAAGAGTCAAGTTAGGGAGAAGTATATCAGAAATAGTACTGCCTTCAAGATACTTGCTATCTTGGAAGACGAGGGCCTTCCAATGAAGCCTACGGAGATAGCTAGTAGAATGGGTCTATCTGAGGTAACCATAAGGAGGCATCTCAAGAGACTAATAGAGGATGGTTATGTTGAAGTAGATACCACAACTAGGCCTTATAGATACTCCTTGGTGAGGACTCCTTGGGAGAGCGAAGCGAAGGAGGAAACGAGGTAGTTATATTGGTCTCACCTATATGCAGTGAATCGCTGAAGGTGGCGGCTAACTTGAAGAAGTGGGCTATTGCCAGGGGAGTTAGGGTAAAGGAAGTCTCGGTACTGAGGCCAGAAGGGCAGAGGTACCTGATGGATTTGAAGATAGATCGCATTCCCGCGGTAATCCTAGGAGAAAGGGTTCTCTTCAAAGGTGGTCCCTTTGACCCCTCTCTCCTAGAGAGGGAGCTAGGTCTGATTGGAGGTTGATGTTTTAGTAGTTGGAGGGGGAGTCTCGGGCTCTACAGTCTCCTCTCTACTTGCTCGTGTAGGAATTAAGGTTATGATGGTAGATAGGAAGGCTAAACCGGGCCATCCCCATCATTGCTCCGGAATACTTGGACCCGAGGCCATAAGGGAACTAATTCATTTCTCCGAGGACTGGGTCTTATCCGAGATTAATTGGGCTAGGTTCATATCTCCTGGAGGCATCTCCCTAGAAATAAGGAAACCCTTGGCTAGGGTAGTAGACAGATCTATGATGGACAAGGAGCTTTGGGAATATTCCCTCTCATTAGGTGCGATAGGAAAGACCTCTACACAATTTAAGGGCCTCCTATCTATGAATGAAGCGCTAGTTGGAGATATGAGCGTTAGATTTAAGTTCCTGATTGGGGCAGATGGTGTTTTGTCATCAGTTGCAGAGGCCTCCGGCCTCTCTAGACAGGAATACGAAATAGGGTTACAGAGAGTTGTCAGAGGATGTGTGAGGGATGGCTATATAGTCAGAATAGTCAAAGGAAGCCAGTTCTGCTGGATTCAGCCCTGGGGATCCCTTTCTAAAGCTGGGGCGATAGGTAGGATTGGAGATCCAGTTCTCAAGTGGACGTACCTACTTACTAGGGAGGAATCTAGGTCCTATGAAGGAGGCCTCATCCCCCTTAGACCTCGTAAGAAGTTCTTTAGAGATAATATAGCATTAGTAGGCGATGCTGCTGGTCAAATAAAGCCAATTAGCAGAGGAGGAGTACTCTTTTCTGTTAGAGGGGCTAAAATATTATCCAAGGCCTTAATAGATTCATTACAGTACGAGAAGAATGAACTTCCCCGCTATCAGAGGAGCTGGTGGGATATCCATAAGAAGGAGATATCATTCGGAATGGCCTTAAGGCAGTGGCTAGACAAGGTAAATCATAAGAAAATAGATAAGATGTTTCGCCTGATTAAGGAGTATGAGCACGAGGTAGAGAAGGCCTTTTCTGTGGACAGGCAATCAGAGACAGCTAGGTCGCTTCCAATCATAAAAATTCTTAAGTTAGCAACTGTCGATATAGAGGCCGCACTCCAGGCCATCAGCAAGCTGCTAA
>JAGGTZ010000187.1 GCA_021158805.1 Thermoproteota archaeon
AACCTCTTTAGGTTCGTCCATAAGCAGGGAGCGAGCCACTCTTCCTATGAAGTAGGAAGCACCTGTATGCGAGCTAGAGGGTCCTCTTATAACGGGACCAATTACATGGTTGAATATGCTTAACATCTAGAATCCCCCTACATGAATATTCTCGAACTGATTACTTCCCATATCATAGTAGTTATATTAGTTATCGGTCCTATCCTCATTGCCAGAGGGGATTTTCTTTAAAGAGATCTTCCTTATAAGACCAGAGGTACGTCTGACGTACGCACCCCTTCCTCCTTACTCATCATATCACCTCTGGGGGTTTGAGGTCGCTACGAGCTCTATAATAAGAGCTTTTCGTATAGATTTCTCGATAAAAAGTAAGCTGGCATCACGCCGTGTCAGCTAATGTAATTATCTCGATCAATCCGCTAATACTTTAGCCCATTGACATATTACCGAGTATAGTTAAATTATTCATGAATCGACAAGATAAATTCCTCAATTAGCCTATTTAATTCACTAGGTCTCTCGTAAAGGACCATGTGGCCTGAATTTTCCAATATGACCAGTTTGGAATGAGGGATTAGCTCATGTATTCTTCTAGATTCCTCCGGAGGGGTTACTCGGTCATCCCTACCTACTAAAATGAGTGTAGGGCAACTTATCTTCTTTAAGACCCCCTCAGCGTTATTGCCACAGTAGTACTTTCCATACTGGAAGACGTAGCCTGGTAATCCCTCTATATAGTCACGATTATCCTCCATGAATTCCTTGAAAACCTCATAAGGGGTAGAGGGGCTGAAGAAGAGGTTCCTGTATAGTCTCCTAGTTAAGGGATTATCTGTATAGAGTAACCACTTCCATAGCCATGGAGGGGTGTTCCAGAGGATCTTATCCATTAAGGATGCTTTCACCTCGACTATTGAACCAATAAGCACCAGACCCTTAACCTCATGCTCACCAGTGTACCATTCCGCTACTAGCCCACCGAAGCTATGTCCAATAAGGATCGAGTCCTTCTCATCTATCCCCAAGGTCCTCAGGAGCTCCCTTAAATCATTAATGTAGTCATGGAAGGATACTATTTGTGGCTTATCAGAGGAGCCGAAACCCCTCTGATCATACGCTACTACAGAACATCTCTCCTCAAAATATCTCAGTAGGTACTTCCAGTTACTTATCTGACCAGGATATCCATGAATAAAAACAAGTACAGGCCCTCCTTCCTTTAATCGATAATAGATCCCAAGTTTAATGCCATTGATCTCCATAAATGTTAGCTCTTCCTGTCCCATATCCACCAGCGTCTTTTGATGGGGTTCAATAAAAATTCAAGGTAGCACCTTACTTACTAAAGATAATTCATTTGTTTGAAGTGAGCCCACTTAGAATTACCGAAAACTGCAAACAATCAATTAATATATTGTGAGGGTGGTAATACTCATAGGGAGATGGTATCACGGGTATACGTTCTCTAGTTTCAGTGATTTCACTCGTGGTAATCTGGTACCGCCTGCTTCTCCCATGGTCATGGCCAGTAACGGAAGCGCTGTTGGATCATCTCTTGTTAAGATGTATGCATCAGCCGATGCCGTGATAGGAAGTTCCCACCCAGATACCAATTACGGTGGATACTATAACATGACTGTTGGGACTTTAAAGTATTAAAATTGGTACATATGTAACACTAACATTCACTTACAGGAGCGTCCTCTTCTTCGATCTCAGCCAAATACCTCCAGGCTCTCAGATATACAAAGCAAGACTCTATCCCACTTAAAGTCCCCTATAGGGGTAAACTTTTATTGAAAGTTTACCCCTTGATAACCCATGGAACTAAAGGAGTATATGCTCACTAAGAAAGAGGACATCCATGAGATTTCAGTGAAACAAAGGCTCAAGAAAGTTCATGTGAATAAAAATTTCGTGATATCTGTTATAGGACCAAGGAGAGCAGGGAAGACCTACTTCATATATCACTTCATAAAGAGCAATAAGTTAAGAGACGAGGATTACCTCTTCATAAACTTCGAGGACCCTGTCGAAGTAAAAGAACCGGAAATGCTGCCAATAGCTCATCAGGAGATCTACAGAAAGCTTCCCGAATTCATATTCCTTGACGAGATCCAGGCCTTGGATAACTGGGTAAAGACCGTGTACTTCCTCTACGAGAGTAAGAGATACTACATCTTCATTACCGGCTCCTCCTCCAAGCTATTAAGTAAGGAAATAGCTACCCAGCTAAGAGGGAGGTCCATAACGGTGAGGATGCTGCCATTCTCTCTGAAGGAGATCTTAATGGCAAGGGGTATGAAGATCAAAAAACACTACTCCTCCTATGAGGTCGGTGCAATAAAGAATGAACTTAGGAGGTACATGGAGTACGGGGCCTTCCCTGATATAGTGCTTGGGAATATCCATCCATCCTCCTTCTACAGGGACTACTTGGACATCGTCACCTATAGGGATATAGTGGAGAGATATGGGATCGAGAATAGATATGCCCTAAATCTTTTCATAAAGGCAGTGATATCCTCCTTTGCCAAGAGCTTCTCCGTGAATAGGGTCTTCAATACCTTGAAATCCATCGGGGTTAGCGTAAGCAGGAAGACTCTCTATAATTTCCAGAAGATACTGGAAGATGTAGGTCTAGTATATTTCCTCAGGAAGTATGGCAGAAGTGTTAGGAAAGTTGAGTTAACCCTGCCTAAAGCGTATCTGGTAGATAATGGGATCTATAGGTTTGTTGAGGGTAGAAAAGACTATGGAAGGCTTCTTGAGGGTCTAACGTTTCAAGAACTGGTGAAGAGCGGGTTGGAGCCAAACAGAGAGATATTCTACTGGGAAAGGGCGGGGAAGGAAGTGGACTTCGTGATAAAGAGAGAGGGCAGAGTACGACAACTAATCCAAACGACTTACGCCTCAAGCAGGGAAGAGGTTGAGGAACGGGAGATTGAATCACTGATCAAGGCTGGAGAGGAGCTAAACTGTGATGACCTACTTGTTATAACATGGGACTACGAGGACCAGCTTGAAGTTGGAGGGTGGAAGGTGAGGTTCCTGCCCTTATGGAAGTGGGCACTTGGCCTCTAGTAATCAGTGGTTGTCAGGCTTATGAGGAACGCAAATGTTTGGTCCAGAGAAAACCTTCTTATGGGCTGTTTGGCTTCGTAAGAAACTCTCTTAAAACACCTCTGTTGAACTAGAGAAGTCCTAGAATGGATCTGAGGTAACTCACTTTTTAAGTGTAAGGGTCAGCTTTGTCTTATGGAGAAAGAATTAGCTAGGTATGCTGTCGATGTTTTGAAGGATTTAGTAAGGATAAACACGAATGCTGTTGAAAAATCAGGTTACAAGGATGTAGTTGACTTCTTACTACCTAAATTCGAGGAGATAGGTGTTGATGCTAAGGTAGTAGGAAAGGAAGTTCCTAACATAGTAGCCAAGATGGATGTCGGTGCTGAGAAGGATGTCGCTATTGTGAGCCATTACGATGTAGTGCCTGCAGAAGGTCCATGGACTATAGATAACATCACGTTTGATCTGTTCGACCCAGTCGAACACAATGGTAAGATATATGGGAGGTATCAATGGTTACTAGGGATATTTAGAATATAATTATCGGTGATCGAGCGTGATCATAAACCCTCAAGGACAGCTATAAGTCAAATAATTCCCGATTTTGAGTATACAAGTTGAGCTTTAAGCCATCCAGGCATACCCTATAGACTACACTTGCAACTTTCACCAGTCCTCGTGGTCAAGGTTAACCATCTGTTGAGAATATCGGTACACCTAACTTTAATAGGTAGGTCTAATTGATGCAGCGGTGAATTTCTTGGGCCATAGACATAGGAGAGGATGGAGAGGAAACAAGGGTAGAGGAATTAGGAGGAGGTTAAGAGGGAATGGAATAGCCGGCTTCTATCGCTGGTCTTCAATTCCTTGGATAAACCCCTTCGCAGGGAACCCTGTCCCCTATATTCAGCAAGCTTATCCTCAGGAAGTGAGAGGAGACTTGGTTAGTGAGATATACTCTCTCCTACCAAAGATAGACTGTGGTGCCTGTGGCTTCCCCACATGTAGGGACTGTGCTGAAGCTATTGCCTCCGGAAGAGCTCCTCCCGATGCCTGTAGGGTAGTAGGAAGTAAGGTAGCACCCAAGATCCAGAGGATCCTAATGAGTAGGTAGTACAGGAGGTCAGTGCAATTGAGTTAGACGGTGGTCCATTCATTATTTCTAATAAGTTTTAGCGCTATGTTATCAATCTCTTCGGATATTTACCCAAAAAAACATAGGGAAACGTCGCGCGTGTTAATGGTTGAAAGGAATGGACTACAGCGGAACTATCCTTAGCTTCTCCATATCATATTGGCTAGGGACTCCTACATCAATACAGGGCTCTTACGGTACTCTGGAAAAGCTGGATTTGATCTTTAACCTCAGAGAGATTTATGCGAATTAATCCCATGGGCGTAGCCACAAGAGCATCTCTCCTATCTCAACATATTTAGGGATCTGCCTAAAGAACTAGATATGACTAGAGGCTGTATCCCTGAGAATGTACCATGTCCTCGTGAGCAGATCTCGATGATGTCAGAGAATGAGCTGACAAGGAGAGATAGATGTACCGAGCTACCTCCTTCCCCTCATCTCGATCATCTGTCGATTGCCTAACTCCTCTCGCTCAGGTAAGCTAAGGACTTTCCTCAAATGTTCCAAATCGAACCATGTTCCTGCGCATCCATTCCTCAGAAGCGGAACGGCCTGTGCAGCTATACCA
>JAGGTZ010000081.1 GCA_021158805.1 Thermoproteota archaeon
GCATAAGATCCTGGAGGTGTTCAACGATCTTCTTGTACTTCTGCAAGTCACATCACCTACCGTTCAAGGGGACCCTTCACATGGGAGTTAAAAAGGTTTATCTTAAGATGCGAGCAAGCTAGTCAACTAAGGTGATAGAGTTATTGACCTATCCATATGATGTGGCTCTACCTTTTTTAAGAGGTGATGCTCATCAGCTTGGGAGATGGTAAAAGGTGTCTACTGCCAGTCCAAGCAACTATGCTCAGTTACTAGGCCTCTACAGGAACCCTTTCCTCAGATCATCAATAATAGAGCTAGAAGACCCTACTGCTATATTCTCCAAGCAGTGGATTGATGATATCCTCGACTCGCTTGCTGCAGAAGCAATGTCAGGTGTTGCCTCTGCCTTCGTAGCGCTTACAGGCCCACCTGGATCTGGAAGAAGCCTTAGACTTCATTTACTCAATTATTCCTACAATACAGCTGACTTAGAGTCTATTTATCAGGAAATCTCCGTGGTAGAAGGCCCTGATATAATAGATGATCTACTGGTTACATCTTACGGTGTCTCTAGGAGCATAACTAAATCTCTAAAAAAAGTATTACTTGGAATGCCAGAGAGTTTAACCGATGAAGAGCTACAGCAGCTCAAGACTTCGCCGGCAGAAGCAGGCCGTATGATTATAAGATCTTTAGACTCAGTAGCCCCCTCCGCTCTCCTGTTGGACGATGTTCACAATATGATGTATACCGATGAGAGATGGTCTTTCTTCTTCTTTGAAATGATAAGGGAGATCGTATCCGTGATGCCTGAGGGTATCCTAGTTGTCCTAGCTATGAGTGATGAGGCTTACGAGGAATTGGATAAGAAGTTCCCTGCCTTGACCTCTAGGGTACATGAAAGAATCGCCATACCCCCGTTGTCCGATGAGGAAGCCATTAGCTTAGTATCTAAGAGACTAAATAGGTTTAGGGCGAGGGAACCTGAGTCCCCACTGGCACCTCTGACGGAGGAGGTAGTTATATCCGCGAATAGACTTGCAGAAGGGAATCCAGCTAAGCTCCTCGATATACTCTCCAAGGCCTTGGAGGTGGCAGTTATACTGGGTAGGAACAAGGTCGACATGTACGTCTTGGACAAGGTCTTTGATGCTGAGAGGGAGATCATCGATTATGTCAAAAGAGCCCCCCCGAAGATGAGAAAGGAACTTGAGATAGTGCTTAGAAACTTTAATGGAGGTCCAGTGAACTTGGAAAAAGTCGCTGTAGAAGCGGAGATACCTATGTCACTCGCTTACTCAAGATTAGAGGCTTTAGTCGTTACTGGGTTATTAGAAAGGGATAGGTCTGGCCGCTATTATGTCCCTAGAGAAGCTCTAAGGGAGAAACCTAAGCCAAAAGAAGAGCAGGAGGAAAAACGAGAGGTGAAGAAGAGGGAAGGTACGAGGAAGAGAATTTCAAGGACTGTTCTTAAGTTAAAGAGGTTAAGAAAGGGATTATGGGGCCTGTGATAAGCCTAAACCGCGAAAAGCTTAATGGACGGAGGGACACTGCAGGTAGGTGAACTGCGTGGGGAAGAATAGATGGCCTATATTCTCTCTGATACTCTTATCTCCAGCCATCGGAGAACTTTTGTCTAGTTCTTCCCCGCCCTTGGAGTTTTTCAGCCGCTGACGTTCATAATACTGGTGTCCCTCTATGGGACAGGAGCGCTACTTTCCCGTGAAGCTTGGGTCAGATGGGGGGCTTATACGCTACTCCTACTTGGGCTGCATATGGCATCGTAGAGGAAGGTGTCATGACCAGAAGCTTCTTCTGTCCTACCTGGCCTGATCTTGGAATTCTAGCTGAGTATGGGAGATGGATTGGTGTTAATTGGGTCTGGGCCATTCAGCTCACCATATTTCATGCTGTCTTTAGCATAATCTATACCAATAATATTAGTTGAGCTGACTTTCTCTGACCTCAAAGGGAGACCTTGGCTAGGATCTAAGGGTGTTATCATCTCTCTATTAGTCCTATCAAGTGTTATCTTCTTAGGCATCATGGGATTTCAATGCAGTGCATACGTTCCGCCTGTATACCCTTAGCCTGCACTAATCCTCGTTCTCCTATTAGTTTCGGTAGCTAAAAGGATGAAAAGGCGCCCTTTAGGTAAAGTAAACCCTCCAAGTTATGTCAAGCTAGTTCTCTTGGGATCAGGGTGGTCTGCCTTTCTACTCTTAGGACCATATATCTTAGCCTTCAATGGAATTCCTGCGACTCTCTGCTTGGCCATAACACTTCTTTCCTTCATATTACTGGTTAGGTGGGCTTTAACTGTAAGATGGAACTCAGATTCCAAGATTTTTGAAATAGTAAGTTCTCCTTTATGGTTCATGATAATGCTCGCTATACTCCAAGAATTCAATGCCTCTAGACCAGATAATCCCCTAGGAATGAGCTTAGTTGGTCTCTTCTTTGCCATCTTGATGTTATTGTTCCGAAGTAAAACCAAAAGACGATTTAGTAATACTATTGGTGAACATAACTTCTTGTAGCTTTCATAGGTCCTTCAACACATTTAAAATATAGGAATCTGGTGGCGATGAGACTGCTGTGCTCACTATTATTAACTTTTTTACTATGGACGATACAGGTAACTTGGTGATCTATTTGGAACCTAGGGAGATAATTGTTAATGCTAAACGAGAAGGTAGAAAGATCCTATTAGAACATGAGGCCAAGTCGCTTATTTCCTACTATGGCATACCCACGACTAAGATAAGTCTAGCAGAGAGTGAGGATGATGCCGTCAAGGCTGCTAAAGAGATTGGGTTTCCGGTAGTTCTGAAGATAGTTTCCCCTGATGTTGTTCATAAGAGCGATGTAGGTGGTGTCATGGTGAATTTAAAGGATGAGGAGGAGGTCAGGACAGCCTACAAGAGGATTCTCCAGAACGTAAAGCAGCATGTGCCCAATGCTAGGATAACTGGCATTTTAGTGCAAGAGTTCGCTCCTCCCGGCTTAGAACTCATAATAGGGTTGATAAGAGACCCCCAGTTCGGTCCAACTGTCATGTTCGGGCTTGGCGGCGTTTTTGTAGAGGTTTACAAGGATGTCTCCTTTAGAGTAGCACCGCTAACAGAAGAAGATGCTGACTCCATGATAAAGGAGATTAAGTCCTATAGGTTGCTGATGGGCTATAGAGGAATGGAACCTGTAGACATTGAGGCACTTAAGCAATCCTTGCTGAAGGCTGGTCAGGTAGGATTAGAGAATGAAGATATTGCCGAGATGGATTTAAATCCTGTCATAGCCTATCCAAAGGGATTAAAGGTAGTAGATGCAAGGATAGTCCTGAGGTGATCCTATGGCTAGGAAAATTTCTGAGCTTTATGAAATGCAGGTCTATACGAGTGATGGCCAGTATTTAGGGATCACAGAGGATTTTGTATTTGACGACGTGGAGGGCAGGCTGGCTGCATTGATTATATCAACGGGCAGAAGAGGAGAGAAGAGAACTATCCCCTACGAATCGGTTAAGGCATGCAAGGATATATACATCGTGCAGGTTTAAAGAAAGAAAGAGTTAGGGGAAATTACCTTCCTTTAAACTCCGGCCTCCTCTTCTCTAGGAAAGCCTTAATTCCTTCTTCAGAATCCTCTGTCGAAAATACAAGTCCAAAGGCCAAGGCCTCGACATCTTGTCTAGTACCATTAAGGAGGGCCTTATATATTTCTAACGCCTTGGACGGCCTCTCAGCTATCTTCATGGCCAGAGATCTAGTTTCCTCCTCAAGTTTATCATGAGGTACGACCTTGTTAACTAGACCTATCTTCTCTGCTTCTTCAGCCGATATTATATCACCAGTAAAGAGGAGTTCCTTAGCCTTTGCCTCACCAATTAAGCTAGGAAGTCTAAATGACCCACTAGCTCCTGTTATTATGCCTAAAGTTATCTCTGGTTGACCGAATTGAGCTTTATCGCTTGCTATCCTAATATCACATGACATGGCCAGTTCAAGGCCGCCTCCCAAGGCAAATCCATTTACCATAGCTATTACAGGCTTCGGAAATTCTCTGATGGCCCTGAATCCTTCATTTAGCTTCTTTGACAGTTCAAACGCTTCTATAGGCTTTAAGTCTTTGAACATAAAAACATCAGCACCAGCACTGAAGGCCCGGCCCTCTCCGGTTATTATTACTACCTTCACCTCGTCCTTCTGAGCTTCGGAGAGAGACTTCACTATTCCATCAACAACATCTAGGTTGATTGCGTTGAGCTTATCCGGCCTATTTATCTTGATCCAAGCTAGAGGCGGTGTCTCCTTGTAGGTTACAACTCCAAAGTCCCTCTCTTTGAGACCGTAGTCATAAAAGCCCCTGCCAGATTTAATCCCGAGCTCCCCTTTATCTACCTTCTCCAGTATTAGGGAATCTACTTCATATTCAGGTAAGCCATGTTCTTTCTTTTTCCTCTCTAGGACATCTTTCACGATATCAAGGCCCCATTCATCAGCCATCTTAAGTGGTCCCTTGGGGAAATTAAGTCCCAAGATTACAGCTTTGTCCACCTCCTCAACAGAGGCCACTCCATTTCTTACGAGCCACGCGGCTTCATTCACTGCTAAACTCAGTACCTCTAACGGGTCAAAGGGAGAACTATCATCTGCAGGTATATTAGGCCTTCCGGAACTCCAGTCATAGAACCCCTGACCACTTTTCCTCCCGAGCTTCCCGCTAGATGGTAATTCCTTCCAACTCTTGCAAGGGGTTAGATTAAAGCCCCTTTGTATTAGAGCATCTATTATATCCCTCATTACATCTAATCCTATGA
>JAGGTZ010000216.1 GCA_021158805.1 Thermoproteota archaeon
CCTATGAACTACTATACTCTTCATTATCAAGGTTTTTAGGCCCTTCAAACCTCCCGGTATAGGAGGAAATCCATATTTCCTAAGATAGAGCCTGTTTACTCTATTTATGAGTAATCCTACTTCCTTTCTCTTTAAGATGATGTCTTCGAGAGCTTCCTGACCATATAACACCCTAGAGAATATTATATTGTAGATTAGATGACTTAGCTGCTTTAATTCTCCCTCTCCTGACCATTCCTTAATTATGAAGGCATATGTAGATCTGATCCACCTAAGCTCAATTTCTCCCCCTCTAATGTCGAATACTTCCCTCAAGAAAGGCCTATATCCACCTACGTAGAGTTTCCACACCCTTCCCTTGGCATTAAAGGAGCATAACAAGGAGTAAAAGACCTCACGAGGCTCGTCTTTCAACTCAATAAATTTCATATACTCCCTAACTGAATTGATCTCCCCTGCCTTACTGGGATAAGTGAGGTAGTATTCCTCAAATCCGCGACGACCGACGAATGCGATTATAAGTCCTGCAATAAGCAGAGAGAGGACATTGCAACCTATCTTCGATGTAGCAGGTTTAATTGACAAGTAGTCTCCAGAGAATTCTAGTCTATCCAGTCTAGCGAAGTATGGCAGCTCGATGTAAGGAGGCTCTCCCCATATCTCATCGTAGTCCAGCTCTAAAATGGACTCTCGTATGAGATCTATTCTCTTAGACATATATTTGAGCGCAGTTCGAGGAGTTACTTTTGAAAGACCGAATTTCTTACTTATACAGGGCAACCAACCCCTCTTACTATATATAGGATCATTTGGAAACTTCTTTGGCAGCTTTGCAACCTTAGAGACCTTCTCTAAGACGGAACTCAGGCTACTTACAAGCTCGTCCATACTACATTCGATTTCTAGGACGGATCCCCTCCTCGTAGAAGCACATCCCGTTTCTGCAACGAGCGTCAGAACCAATGCCTCTAGGAAACTACCTCTTGGTGGCAACCTTATCTGTAGTGTCATTTAACCATGACCTCATCCCTACAACTGTATAGTCGCCCATCTCGGCCATGAAGCCATCCCCGCTTAACTTAAAGGAGACCTGTACTGGTCTCAGACCATCTATGTTTAGGACATATTCCTCCCTAAGCCCGTTGTTATTCCAGAACTCCTCTATCCACACTGAACGAGGGGAAAATGATCTTAGGGCTTTTAAGGGAGCGTAGAAATATGTTTTTCCTCTGCCTTTCAGTGTAAGCCGAGCTTTCCCAATTTCGGTGCGAGGGTTCATGGAGACTATGGATTCCTTAGATCCTATGCGAGTAATAGATGCTAGTGAGGCTCTAATTAGATCTTTCCAGTCACTGCCTAGGTACTTCTCTAGTAGCTCACCCGAGATTAAATATGCCAGCCTCAATTTTGCTGCGGGCCCATATGCTCTTCCTAGCGGGAATACAGAGAACCAGTAATCTCTCATCTTCCAAGATCTATATCTCCTCTGAAGATACGGTAGAGCCAGCGAACGCATTAGATCCTCAAATTCAATGAGGGGAGATAGGGAGGCATAGGCCCCTATCACGGCATTCCTCACCGGCGATGAAGGCAGCTCGCCCCAGCCCATAAGCCTCGCTAGAGGGAAGAGAAGTGCGCCGACTAACGAGGTGGGAGGGGGAGCTATAAGGGCCTTCTGTCTAGCCGTAGCTCCC
Organism: Thermoproteota archaeon; assembly: GCA_021158805.1. GTDB lineage: Archaea > Korarchaeota > Korarchaeia > Korarchaeales > Korarchaeaceae > Korarchaeum. The sequence continues at coordinate 1,695 of JAGGTZ010000216.1, forward strand.
CTACTGCGGACGGAGAAACCCCAATGTAGTTCCCCTTCACCCACTAGCAGGTAGAGGTCAGCATTCATCGGCCTTAGCTGCCTCCTCAACTACCGACTTGAAGGTCTTCAGTAGTTCTTTACCCTCCTTAGAGTACCAAATCTGCACATTTGAACCGCTTAGCTCCTCAAAATCCTTAGCTCTCTCTAGAGTGTCCTCTATATAGTCAGCTCTAGCTGGAGAGCTAACCACGAAGGGATAAGGGCTTGAGAGAGTTATAATAAAGCTATCCAGCGTTACAGTGGGGAGGAACCTAGACCTGTTAGCCCCCAGTAAGAAGCTGTCCATCATGTAAGCTAAGGTTTGAACAGCCAGCTTAATCCTTCTCCTCCTCTCTTCGGTCTCAATTACCTTTCTCCTCCTAGTAAGGCTAGCACATCCGATTCCATCGATATCTAAGTTAAATGTAAAGGAGTAAAGGGCGCTCGCGATCTCCACATAATACTCGTCCTCACCTTTATGCTGCTGTATCGATTTAGATGCAGCCTCAAGTCCATCATAGACGGGTAACATGTAACCTGTTTGAAATCTACTCGTTCTCTTCACCTTCATTTCATTAATGAGGAAGCCCCCTATGTCCTCCACTACGCATCCCTTGATTATCTCACCTTCTATCGCTTCTGGAGTAGCTTTCCTTCCCTTCTCGATCAGCCACTTATCTACGGGGCTTAGGTCCTCCCCTAATTTACTGAGGTCCCTTAAATGAGATAAATCAGAATGTTTGATGAACATACCCTTGCTGCAGAGGGTGCAAACTGGAAGATCGTTTTTTAGGGAGGCCTTCGACAACAATAGTTGGTAAGAATTGGCTATGCTCTCCCCGCTAATTACCGGCACTAAAAGGACCCTCTTACCCGTTCTGTCTATGACAGGAGCCCTTCTGTGTCTGATAATACCTTGAGCAGATTCTATTGTATTTAAAACCTCTAGGTTAATGAGATACCTCGCTCCTACAGATAGAAAGGGCCTCATATAACCTCACCAATCGATTTTAAGAGTGTAGGGTTTAAGGCAGTCGGATTTTCTCTTAATTCGTCTATAACAGATCTAATTTCCTCTAAGGTAGGAGGATCAGGTAATGGTAGGAAGAATACCTCTTGGCCTATTAGGCTCTCTAGCTCGTTAGGAGCTTTAATGAGTTTACCCCTTAACAGCCCACTTCTAGGAAGGTCACTAACTAAAAGTGCCTTTATCTCCTTCCTCTCGCCATTTATCTCTACTTCTATTGGTACAGCGCCCTTTCCAAGGAGATAGAGTATCTTGAGACCATCTATAAGGCTAGCAAGCTTTGGTTCCCAGCTACTCACCCCGGATAGGAGATCGAATGTTTGAAATTCGCCTAGCGCTAGCAGGCTCTTTAATATTTCACCTATTCCCTCAAATTCCATTTTTACTCACCTCGAACATGAGCCGACCAGAAGCAGTTGGCCTAATCTCCACCTCCTTTCCGGTCCTTACTTTACTAATGAGGTTAAGCGACTCGAGCCTACTAACTACTTTTAAAACAGAAGGAGGAGTTCTCTCAAGTATCTCAGCTAATTTCAAGAGGCTAAGCGGTCCTTTCTCAATAACAATCCCCATAACCTTCTTCTCAGTGTTATCTAGGCCTCTTATAGGGAGCAAGGGTACGGCCCTGGGCCCTGATTTAGAAGCTACCTCCAGCTCTAAGTGCCTCATCCTTAGGTATGACGCAGTAAGACAGACTGCTGTAAGCAGGGAATCAGCGTTGATTCCCATGTATAGTTCCTCTCCTTTCATTTCCCTTAGCAACTTCATTACCATGTTCTCAAAGGTACCCTCTAGTGGTATCTTTATGGGATCTCCTCCTGTCATAAGCCTAATGAACTTTACGAGGAAGAGATCATCCTCACACCTTATGCAAGGAGTAATAACCCTGTCTCCCAGGTCTACGCCCTTCCTTACTAGGTAAGAGACCGACCAATCTGCGTCTTCGGAACAGACGACCAATGTCCTTGCCATATACACCATTCTAAAAATTAGCCTAAAAATTAAAAAGATGTAGGAATATTAGCCTTACTCCTTAAGTATTGTCATGACAGGCCTCTTTGTAGCCTTAGCTACCCTTCCAGAGATACTCCTCGTTAATACATGCTTTAAGCCCTTCCTTTTACGCTTAAACATTAATATGAGATCATATTTCCCCTCCTCAGCCTCCTCTACTATAGCATCAGCCACATCCCTGGCCTCTGCTACTATTACCTTCACCGCCATTCCCCTCTCCCTAAGCCTCTCAGCTATCTCATTTAGCCACTTTGGAGCCTTGACTTCTACTTCCAGAGGAGTTGTGATGGGCATCTTGATCACATGAAATAGTACGAGCTCTACCTCCCCCTCTAATTGGGAAAGCGCAGCCACGATCTCATGTACATCCGTCTTATCTCCCAGGGGGAGGAGCACCTTCCTCAGATGGACCACCATTGGAATGGCCAGCAATGGTTTTAAGTTCTTTTCCTTGATCATATTTTGGTGAAAATGAGGCCCCCTGAAGATCCACTAGTGTCATTCGTTAGAGGAAGCTATAGGCTCATAATCCTATCTCTCCTAGAGAGCTCCGTAATGCATGGCTATCAGATCCTGAAGACTCTAGAGAGGATAACGGGGCAGAAGCCTAAGATAAGTACCCTCTACTCCATACTGAAAGATATGGAGAGAAATGGTTTCCTCGCGTCAAGGATGGAGGAGACCCGCAGGATATATCGGCTAACGGAAAAGGGTAGGAAGGTGTTAAATGAGTTCCGATCCAGGATAGGAGAAGGGGCATTCAGGATCCTTGAGGTGATCTTAACCCCTAGGGCTTCTTCGCCCTAAGAGCTAGGAAAGCACCTATTCCAGCCTTTTTAACCCTGAGTACCTCAAACTCCTCCTTAATTATCTCCACGAGTTCGGAAGCAGTTATCATTTCTCTGTAGGTGGGATAAAGTTGCCTCCATGGGTTGTCAAGACTTCCATAGATTGGTGCTGAGATCAGGGGAACTAGGTAGTGAAGATAGACCCCTATGAGCCACGACACTAACCTATTATCGGGCTTTACTAGATCTAGTACAAGAAGATCGCCTCCAGGCTTTAGCACCCTCTTAAATTCACTCAGAGCTTTATAGAGGTCTCTAGCATCCCTGAGGGAGTAAGAAGCAACCACTACATCAATAGAGGAATCCGGGAGGGGTATGCTCTCGAAGGTACCCTCTATGAAGTGAAGCCTCACATCTCCAGCATGCCATCTAAGGTTGTTAAAGGCAGCCTTTAGCATTGATTGTAGGGGATCTAGGCAGTAGAGGACCCCGCTTCTCATCCTCTTTAGTAGGTGAAGTGACATGTTCCCAGGTCCGCAACCGGCATCAAGTATATGCATACCATCCCTGAGCCTAATCATCTCAGCCAGCTTTTTCCTCATTCGGTTGGAGTAACCGAAGGTAATGATCCTGTTCACAGTTTCATACTTCGAGACGGTTTTGTCCAAGGCGTTGATCACTTTTTCCCAAGAGCAGACATCTAGGCCCACAAGAGGGAACTTACTCAGTAACTAAAAAGATTATCGAGGCCAGGTCATCTACTTTAGAACAGTAGATTTGCTCTAACTTGACCCCCAAAAGGCATCGTCACATATTAAACTACCTGATATAGGCGAGACCTACTCGGAATTAGTGGTGTGACAGCATCTCGTTAGCATTCAAGTTGGATCCTTCAAGATGTGCTTTAAAATGCGTTAGCGCAAACCTTATTTCTATTAAAGATAGAATAAAGCCTATGATAGGTGGGATTCTTTACCTCTCCTACGACGATGTAGTATCACTTAAGATACCACTTAAAGATATAATATCTGTGATAGAGGATGCCTTTCGCCAGAAAGGAGAAGGACTAGCGGAAATGCCTCCTAAGCCTGGAGTTCATCCCAGACCAAATTCGTTCATACATGCTATGCCTGCTTATCTTAAGAAAAGTGATGCTGTTGGCCTGAAGTGGATCTCAGGTAATCCTGAAAATCCGAAGAGAGGCCTCCCCTACATTAATGGAATCTTTATATTGAACGATCCTGATACCGGCCTGCCTATAGCTGTAATGGATGCTAGATGGATGACCGCTTATAGGACAGCAGCAGTCAGCGCAGTATCAGCCAAATATCTGGCGAACCCGGATAGTGAGGTATTAGCTGTTCTAGGATGTGGTACTCAAGGAAGGAGTAATACTCTCATGCTAAGAGAGGTCCTCCCACTAAAGAAGGTAAAAGCCTACGATATAAATGAAGATGCTCTAAATCGTTATAAGAAGTTTGTACAGGAGAATAGCGATTTAGAGGTAGAACTGACCAGCTCACCTAGGGAGGCAGTGAAGGATGCAGACATCATAGTAACAGCCGGTCCGCTACTTAAGGAACCTAATCCGGTAATTGAGGCCGACTGGACTAAGCCTGGAGCTACAGCTCTTCCATTAGACTTCGATTCCTATTGGAAGTCATCGGCAATAGCCTCTATGGATAAGTTTTACACAGATGATGTAGAGCAGTTGAAGTATTACATCAAAGAAGGTTGGATTCGTCCAATCGAGAGGATAGATGGTAGTCTCGACGAAGTAATTGTTGGAAAGAAGCCGGGAAGGGAAAAGAAGGATGAAAGGATCATGTGTATGAACCTAGGATTAGCGATAGAAGATGTAGCCACAGGTAAGTTGATATACGAGCTGGCCTTGAAGAAGGGAGTAGGAAGGAAGCTTCCCCTATAGACGGAGTCAAGGCTTCTCTCAGCTCGTATCTCCCTAACCATGAGCAGGAGATTAAGTGAGACCGCTAGCAGACCACCATTATCACCAATAGCTACAGCAGCCCATAGGGGAATTATGCCTAGAACGCCTAGCACTGCAGCTATGAACTTAGATACAAATATTATCGAGATATTCTGCCAGAATTTTTTCATAGCCACCCTAGATGCCTTGAAGAGCCATGGGAGCATCCTAAGTCCCGATATAAGGGCTACATCTCCTGCCTCCATAGATGCTTCTAGATTTCCAACGGAAACGCCCAGGTCAGAGGCTGCAAGAGCTGGAGCATCGTTTATTCCATCGCCAACCATAGAAACAGGCCCGTACTTAACTCTGAAGTCGTCCACTAGCTTAACCTTGTCCTCCGGTTTCAGTTCCGAGTAGAACATATCGACATTAAGACTTTTTACCACGGGTTCGGCACTCTCTCGCCTGTCCCCAGTTAGAACAGCTACTAACATCCCCATATCCTTTAATTTCCTTATAACATTTAGAGCGTCGGGATTTGGCTCGTCTCCTAAGGTCACATAGCCTACATACTTGTCATCTAGGGAGATATGGACGATCACCCCCGTGGTGTCTTCATCGGCTTCAACGCCAATGAACTCTCCCTTTCCCGCTGATACTCTAATTCCGTCCACCATGCCCTTAATGCCATAGCCGGGAACTTCCTCTACATCTCCCGGGACCGATAGGTTTATACCCTTGCTTCTAGCGTGCTCTACTACCGCTTTAGCGATAGGATGTTGTGAAGCGAGTTCTAGAGATGCCAGGAGTCTGATCATGGTTAGTCCATCTACACCATCTCGAGTTACCACATCCCTCACCCTCAGCCTTCCCAGCGTTAACGTTCCCGTCTTATCAAGTGCTACAACCTTAATGGAGGACGCTTTCTCCAGAGGCATTGACCCTTTGAATAAAACCCCTTTTCTAGCTGAGATAGCCAATGAAGTGAGTGTAGTGGCAGGAGCAGCCACCAAGAAGGCACTGGGACATGCAACTGCAATTAAGACTATTGCTGCTTTTATCCCCAGCGTGAGACCGGCTATGAGGGCAAGTATTAACATCCCCGGCAGGTAGTACTTGGAGAATATGTGTACAGATCTCTCGCCCCTAGACTTCCTTTCCTTATATCTCTCCACCATTTCGAGCATTTTAGCTACAAAGCTCTCTCCTCCATGCTTGAGAGTCCTCACGACTATAGATCCTTCTAGGAGGAGGGAACCAGAGTATACATAGGCTCCCTCCTCTACTGTGATGGGTAGGGGCTCTCCGGTAACTATTGACTGATCTAGCGAGCCCCTTCCCCTCACCACGATACCATCAACGGGAACCCTCTCCCCAGCGGGTACTAATATTAGATCTCCTTTCTCGACTTGGGATGGATCTACCTCAATGACCTCCTCTCTAACTACCTTGGCCCTCCTTGGCAGGTACTCCACTAACTTCTTCATTCCAGATTCAGCTCTCTCCATTGCAAGTTCTTCTAGTATCTCAGCAAGCCCATAAAGTCCCAGAACAAGCGCCCCTTCTAAATGTAGCCTCAGAAAATATGTCATAGTTCCAACAGCAACCATGAGACCATTTACAGAATGCTCTACCTCGAGTCTCCTCTCTTCAAGCATTTCGTATATTGTATATATCGCTATCATTACCACTACCAGAGGTAGAGCAATTGATTCGACACCTTCTAGCCCTAGAAGATGAAGTAACGCCGAGAAAAGCGATACTGCTAGGATCAAAAGCCAAAAGGTTCTTTCGAACCACTTATGCATTTTATCACTATAGATATCTTAGGTGGTTTTCTATTAAAGGATGTCAATGGAAGACTGAGTAACCGCCGTACTCCTTTCCTCGTAGGCTGACAGTCGCTAACACAATTCTTCTGTATCCTTAATGACAAAACTACTCAATCCGATCCAAGAATAAAACCCCTAGTTCCTCCAATTTACTGAGCACGGGTTTCATCTCCCTCTCAACCTTTCTGAATAATGGTGAGGCCTCCACCTGTTCGGCAGTAGCTATGACGTAGCAGTCAGGCAGTGCTATGCGCAATTCCTTCTTCAACTCACCAGCCCTCGTCATAACCTCTTCTGTGACGTTGATTACCGACATCTTATCTTTCAACCATTCAACGTATTTTAACGCCTCTTCATTGGGATTAGGGATGGATGAAGCTTCATATATCCTTGAGGCCACATATATGGTCTCGCTTAACGTAATGGGGCTCACATACAGCTTGATATTGCCTTCAGCCGCACTCTCAAAGAGAGCTAGGACCTTTCGCCTATAAGGGGCCCTCTTCACAATGTATTCCATCAGAACGCCTGTATCGAGCGCCATCTTCTCGGACTTAAGCTTCCAAAATGTTTCCACACTTCCTACCCTCTAAACCGTACTCCTCCCTGAGGAACTCCTCTATAAGCTCTGGATCGACATCAACTACCTTTGGCTTTAAGGGCTTCAACACAATCATCCCTTCACTGGCCTCAGCTATGACCTCATCTCCCTCCTTGATGCCAGCTTCCTCTCTCAGTTTCTTGGGCAAGATAACCACACCCTTCTTCCTGACCTTTAGAACCGACTTCAGAGGGTTCACCATCGCTCAATAGTTCAACCACAATAAAAAGGTTAACTAGTGGTCTAGAGAGGACATTCAAGGATATCATTACCCCAAGAGAGATCCCCGACATGTATCGATGATAGGCCCAAACTGCGCCTTCCCTCAGCAACCTGCTAGTCAGGAGAGAGTATGATTAAGGTATATCTCTGTTCTCTATGATTCGCACTTTCGTTATATTAACTCATCCTCCTAATATTGATGATGAGATACGAGGAGTTAGGAAACACCAGTATAAAGATCTTAAAGAAGATAGGACTAGGTACTTGGCAGTTTGGTACCTCTTACTGGGCTGGAGGAAGGAATTAGATGAGAAGAAGGCCATAGAGATAGTTAGAAGATCTTTAGAGTTAGGTTATTAACTTCATAGAATAGATACTGCAGAGCTATATGGATGGGGCAAGTCCGAGCAGATAGTAGGAAAAGCAATAAAATCATTTGATAGAGAAGAGCTCGTCGTGGCTACGAAGGTTTTTCCCTACGAAACTGACAGTTAGGGGCGTGATTAAGGCATTAGAGAGAAGTATGAGGAGACTCGATACCAGTTATATAGACCTATATCAGATTCACTGGCCTAGCCCCATCTCTCCATTGAAGAGGGCTTTAAGAGCTCTAGAGAGGAAATTAGAGGAGGGAAAGATAAGGGCTATAGGGGTTAGTAATTTCTCCTTAGAACAGTTAAAAGAAGCGAGGGGCTGCTTAGCCAAACAAGACATAGCCTCTAATCAGGTAGAGTACAATCTCCTCAGGAGAGATATAGAAAGAGATTTACTACCTTACTGTCAAAAGGAGGGTATCACAGTAATTGCATATAGCCCATTGGCACAAGGTCTGCTTACGGGGAAGTATGGTCCAAGTAGAATGCCCCGAGGTCTACAGAGGAGATTTATGATATGGGCGGGTTACCGCAGGATTAACTGGTCTGTTGTAGACGAGTTGAAGAAAGTAGCAGAAGTCAAAAATGCTGCCCCGGCCCAAGTGGCGCTAAGTTGGGTAATAAGGCATAAGGGGGTTGTAGCGATACCGGGGGCGAAAGATGTAAGACATGTGAGGGAGAACGTAGCAGCTCTCGATATAGCATTGAAAGAGGAAGAGTTAGCAAGGTTAGATGCTAAGCCAGGTTTAGAGGCAGGTCTCTAGATGCTACTAGGATAATGCTTGGTCCCTTGCTATACTATAATGCCATGTCTCAAGGAAATGGCACTCTAGCTAGATGGAAAGAAAGAAGAGAGTTAAGATCTCCTCCTGAGGATGAGTAGGGCAGCTATAATGACTATGATTACTATTAGGACAATTATTATCTCGAGAGAAGGCATTGCTATCTCTGTTGGTTTTGCAGGAGTTTCGGTCTCGGCTTTCACCCTGTGGTAGCCATACTTGACTGCTTTATTGCCTACGGCATCATAGGCCTCAATCCTATAGTAAAAGCTCTTGTTTAGAGGCATCTCATATGTCGGCCAGCCCGTCTCTATTACGGGCTTCAGTGGGTTCCATGTCTTATTATCCTCAGATACGTAGGCCTTGACCTCTTTGACGCCTGTACCAGAGTCATAAGCTCTATAGAAGAGGACTAGTCTATCCGATCTCTCGATCTCCTCTACTTTCAAGGTAGGCGGTTCTGTGTCCGGTTCCGCTTGGAGTATTATTAGCTTCTTCTGTCCCGGCCGGACATCTACTCTTAACTTATAGAATCCCTTGCCTCCAGCAAGTTCTCTAACCTCTATCAGCTTAGCCCCTTCTAAGCTTGGATTCTCCGAAAATTTGCTGAGGACTATAGGTATCTCTACAGTCTTAGCTTCAGTTCCAGCCACATATAGAGCTATGCTGGGAGAAGAGGCGTCTGGAACCCTAAGGAAGGTGATGTTATATTTCCAGAGGGTAGTTGTCTTATCATAGCTATAGGATTTACTCGAGATCTCCAGAAGCCTGTAATGGCCATAATCCTCTGCCGTTCCCCCGTAACTGGTCCCATGATCATATTGACCCGCATCTGTCAGAAGAACCTCTACATCACCATATTTCCAGCTGTTATCACTGTGCCAGTGACCGACGAGCCAGAGTTTAATACCATGCCTCCTAGAGAAGTTTAGAAGGTAGTCCACGGTTTCGTTATAGTCTAGTCTATGCAAAGTTCCATTCTCAGAGTATATCCATATCCTTATATCATTGTCCTTAAAGGGATAGTGCGTCAGCCCTATTCCCGCCCTTCCTTCAGCCCTATCTAGGACATCAAACTGATCACCGAATATCTTGCCCGTATCGGAGTCGACGCAGAAGAAGGTTAGGTCGCCGTACTTCACATATCCGCTGAGAGGTGCGAAGTACTTCTCCCAGTAGTAGGCCTTCTTCTCTATTGCCGTATAATCGTTATTCCCCTCGACCATTATTATGGGAACCCTTAAGGTGATGAGTTCCTCATATGCCTTTCTGAAGGGCTCTTCCTCGTCTTTTGAGACTATTGCATCAACAACGTCTCCGGTATGTAGGATGAGGTCTATATCAAGGGAATTAAAGGTTCCTATGGCCGAGAGGAAAAGTAGCGAGTTCATGGAATGTTTAGGTAAGTTCCTAACGCCGAAGTGCGTGTCAGTCCAGTGGACCACTTTAAGGGGCCTATATGAATCGTAGAAGGCCACAGCATTAGGCTCTACATATCTCTTTCCATCTGCTTCAACGGTCAGGTTGTATAGGCCGGGAGGGGCATTTCCCACCACTGTGACATAGTAAGCGTTTACATTACTTGAAAACCCGCTATCTATTATCTTCAACTCGATAGTAGGTTGAAAGATGGATGTAAGCGTTACCTTAGAAGGCTTACCGAGGGACTGGTCTACCCATACTGTAAACTCTGTATCATTCACGAGCAATGCGGGCATTCCTATCCTAGGGTAGAGGATCCCGTTGAGAGGTTTTTCGTGGTATGGTTTGAAGGGAGGTATTGGTTCAGCTCCCACTGATGTAAGCGATATTATTAACAACAGAATGAGGGACAGTAGCACCAAGGGCCTCTTAGTCATGCTAACCCCTGATAGGAGAAATGGAAAATTAAATCTGTGTCGATATAGAGTTGAAACTGAGGTTGATGCCTCAATGCGCCAGAGGCAATCGAAAGCCATGCATAGGAACTAATTATGGCTGCAAAATCAATAGAAAGTCCTAGAAGGCATTGAGAGACTAGAGTTCTATCATGGATTTAACCTCCAAGTTAAGCTCTCTGAGGGATCGTCTAAGAACTGCTATGGAGAAGATCCCTACGACATTACCCTTAGCCCTCTGGACAGCTTCCTTAAGGGCCCTAACGGTGGATCCGGTCCTCACGACATCATCTACTATCAGTACTTTATCGCCTTTCGAGAGCTGCTTAGCAGGCACATACACATACCCATAGAGCCCGGAGCCGTATACTTGCCTAACTTCAATGAAATCATCTATCCCAGGCTCCTTCCTCCTCTTAGCCACAACTAATTGGCTTCCTAAGTACCTTGAGGTGAGGACGGCTAAGGGAATACCATCTACCTCCTTCGTGATTACCTTGTTTATTCCCCTCCCCTTGAAGTGCTTAACTCCTGCATAAGCTATCAAATCAAGAAGCTTTGTATCATGCAATACCTCAGATACATCAATCACACCATCTCTTTTTACAACCTTTTGAGAGATTACGGCAGTCAAGTATTTTTTCTCAAACATCTCTAGTATCCCAAGAGCCCTATCCAGCTTCGGTAGGACCCTTCCATTGGCATACCTGCTGACAACCACCATAGGTAGATTTAGGAGCGAAGAAGTCCTCCTTAGGCCGAAAGAAGCGACCATTATGCTAACTGCATCTATAGACATGAGCTTTAGCTTCTCCGCCTCAGCCTTAGATGTTAACATGTTCATGTTAATTTCAACTGCAGAAGTAGAACAATTTTAATATTACTGTGTAAGATGGGCAAAGTGGGATTATGAGAGCAGGAGTCTCTAAAGGTGTCCTCTTCGCCGTGTTTCTCATCATAGGCATTCTCATTGGAGCAGCTGTAGGCTTTTCGGCTCCAGGTAAGGTCATCACTACCACTGTTACCCAGACATCCGTTGAGACAGTCACACAGACGGTCACTAAGACCACACCCAAACCGACTACCACAACTGCCCAGAAAGCGAAGAAGGTACTAGTCCTGTTCGATGTCGGTGGCAGAGGGGACTTGAGCTTTAACGATATGGCTTGGCTAGGAGCTGAAAAGGCTAAGAAGGAGCTGGGTGTAGAGATCTCATATCTAACTCCAAAATCCCTAGCTGACATGAAACCCTTGCTGGAAGAACTGTCAAGAAAGGGCGAATATGACCTTCTAGTCCTAGTAGGGTTCCTCTGGACCACACCACTCAATGAGACGGCTGATAAATTCCCACAGCAGAAGTATGCGTTGATAGATGCTACTACTGGCGTAGTTAGGGATAATGAGGTGGACATACTCTTCAAGGAGCAGGAGGTTGCCTCATTAATAGGTGTCATAGCCAGTGGTATGTCCTATGAGCTTGGAAGCGATAATATAGGGGCCTTAGTTGGTATGGACATCCCGCCACTATGGAGGTTCCAGATAGGTTACTATTTCGGCGCTAAGTACTTTGAAAAGAAGACAGGGAAGCCAGTGAAGGTGACTTGGACGATAACTGGGACATTTACGGACCCAGCGACGGGGAAGCAATATACAGAGCAGATGCTAAAGCAGGGAATTAAGGTAGTCTATGGTTTAGCTGGAGCAACTCACCTGGGTGCCTTCACAGCGGTAAAGGAATGGGAGGAGCGGAAGGGAGAGAAGGTCTTTGCAATTGGACAGGATGCTTCTCAAGAGTGGATAGATCCCTATCATATCCCGATAAGCGGTAGGAAGAGGGTTGATGTCGCTGTGTACACAGCAATAGAGACGGTGGTCAAGGGAACTTGGAAGGGAGGAATAAATGCCTTGGGATTGAAGGAAGGTGGTGTTGGAATTGCCACGATCGATGAGGTGAAGTGGTTCGCAGAGCAGGCCTACCAGGTCGGTAAGCTCAAGGACATGACTCCTGATGACGTAGTGAAGGTAGTTGAGGACCTGAGGAAGAGCTATATAAAGGATGAGGTCTGGAACTTAGTTAGGGAGCTAGAACAAAAGATAAGAAATGGCGAGATTGTATTCAAGAGCCCGATGAGCGTACAGGAGAGGGATCAGATAATAAAAGAACTTGAAGCCGGTAATCTCGATGCCGCTCTGGCCAAAGGAAGCGTGAGCTAAATTTTTCCCTTATTTTTTGAGGTAGTCCCTGATGCCAGCTATCTCCTTCGAAGATGTCTACAAGATATACCCTGATGGGAACATAGCGCTCAAGGGGGTATCCTTTCAAGTAGAGGAAGGGGAAATCCATGGTCTACTCGGAGAAAACGGGGCTGGAAAGACGACATTAATGAGGATCCTCTATGGTGAGATAAAACCTTCCAGTGGAGCCATAAGGGTCTTCGGTAAAAAAATGAAGTTTGATGGACCATGGGACGCCATACGAATGGGAATAGGGATGGTTTATCAGAAATTCTCCCTTATTGGTGGCTTTACCGTCTTAGAAAACCTGTCTCTTTCAGCGCTTCCCTTAGGATTGCAGAGAGAGGATGTCCTTCACAGAGTAGAAGATATCATGGAGGAAATAGGTATGAAGATCCCGCTCCAAGAGAAAGTGGATCTACTGCCAGTTGGGGTGAGACAGAGGGTCGAGATAATTAAGGCATTAGTTAGGGATGCTAAGATTCTCATATTAGATGAACCAACATCCGTTTTAACTCCTTTGGAGGTGAAAGAGCTCTTTAGAGTTCTTAAGAAGCTCAAGGAGAAAGGCCTTACCATAATCTTCATTACACATAAGCTGAGGGAAGTCAAGGCAATAACGGACAGAGTGACGGTCCTAAGGAAAGGCAGGGTCATAGGGACTAGAGTAACAAACGAGGTTAGTGAGCTGGAACTGGCTAGAATGATGGTAGGTAGGGAAGTGTTATTTAAGTTAGAGAGGAGAAGGGCAGAGCCCAGGGAAGAGGCCCTAGTCGTTAAGGAGTTGTGGGTGAGAGCAGATAATGGTTTGTGGGCCGTTAAAGGGGTTAATTTAAGGCTGAGATATGGAGAGATACTAGGGATAGCTGGCGTTCAGGGCAACGGACAGAAGGAGCTTATTGAGGCGATAGTAGGGATAAGAAAACCTGAAAGAGGCTCTATAAAGTTGAAGGGTAGGAATTTAGTTGGAATGGATCCCTCTCAGATCTATAAGATGGGACTTGCCTACATACCAGACCTAAGGAGTACAGGACTAGTGATGGGAATGGACCTAGTGGGTAATTTGCTCCTCACTAGAATCGATGAGTTTACCATCAAATCTGTGGTGAGCTGGAAAGGTGCTACCTCCGAAACTAAGAACATTATAGACAGGTTCAGTATAGTTGCAGACAGCGTCAAAAAGCCGATTGAGAGGCTAAGTGGTGGGAACCAGCAGAAGTTCCTCTTGGCCAGAGAGATCTCTAGGGGGCCCGATATCATAGTTGCATCAGAACCTACCCATGGTCTAGATGTCGGCGCCACGGAGTACATCAGGAAGCAGCTAATAGACCTGAGAGATTCAGGAAAAGCCGTGCTCTTAGTATCCACTGACCTAGATGAAATAATGCAGCTCAGTGACAGGATAGCCGTGATGTACGAGGGCAAGGTGGTAGCGGAGGGTCCCGCTGAGAACTTCACCCTTGATAGGCTAGGCCTCCTAATGGGTGGTATAGTTGGAGGCTGAGAAGTACCTACAGATCATGTTAGAGATAGCTGGCTCGATAGTTGCAGGGCTACTTGTAGCAGCCCTGATACTCATGTTGACGGGATATGATCCATGGCAAGGGCTGTACACGATGTTTATCGGGGGTCTAAGCGATCCAGACTATTTACTCAGCAGATCCTCCTTGATAATGATGACGGGTTTGGCTTTCGCGATACCGGCGTTGGCTTCCGCGTTTAACATCGGTGGGGAGGGGCAGATGTACGTAGGGGGCATGGTCGCCCTAGTCGTCTCTCTCTTAACCAAGAACGCGTTCCTATCCATATTATTTGGATCGTTGGCAGGAGGTGGCTTAGGCCTGCTCATAGGAGCTCTTAGAGCATATAGGCAGGTAAATGAGGTCATTACAGCTATAATGCTCAACTGGATCTTCTACTACCTCTCAATATATCTAATAACGGCCTACTATTACAATCCAATAGCCCCCTACAGGTCGCTATCGGTTCCTGAGGAGGCCCAGCTCGGTACGATAACTCTCTTCAATGCTAGGCTTCACGTTACCTTCTTCATATCACTAGCTCTTTCTCTGATAGCTTACTTCCTAGTGTTCTACACGAAGCTTGGTTACCAGA